>CAYVQB010000040.1:0-8662 GCA_964453985.1 uncultured Pseudomonadota bacterium | reverse complement strand
TTTGCGCCGTAAAAAGCCGATCTATTAAAAGTAACGGCACCAGGAGAGACAATATTGATAGAACGCACATTTTGTTCTTCTAGTTCCTGCTTCTCCTTAAGAAGCTCTTGCGCCGGCTCAGTACCATAAAAATCATCTAAACTTTTTTCTATAGATACAAAACCCATTTCCTGAATAGATGAATAAATGTTTGGAATAAACAAAAAGAGTGCTAAAAAAGACATTAAAAAAGAATTCAAAAAACTTTTTATTTTCATGACTTCCCTTCAACCTAAACTACTTTTATTTTTTTTAAAGATAAACCTAATACATGCAGTAGTCTAACTTACAGAAGACATATCGTAAAGAGCTAAAGTTCGAACAAATTTTGGTAGTTAAAAACAATCTTGATCAATTTTAACTCTTACTTATATTTCTTATCGAGATAAAAAATATAATTTGATACCAAAAAGCTTTCTTGAAAAAAACAAAAAACCTGCAGCAATAGCAGCAAGAGGAAATACTATAAACCAATATCCCCAACCAACATAAAAGAAGTTATACGATTGCGTGTTATATAAAAGCTTATAAACACTAAAATATGATATTAGAAAAAACATACAAGCGAGTGTGAGCTGTATAACATAGCGCCCTAAGAAATTAAAATAATTAAAAGAATAAAATATAAAATTGTGTTTCTTGTGTAAAAAGAAAAATAATAAAATAGATAAAGAAACAGCTGCTAGCGCAGTTGAACCAGCAATACCAAACGCTCCCCATAACTTCATGCCAATAACATTAAATACCAGATTAACAATAGTAGAAATAGTAAGTGCAATAGTAGGCAACTTTGTATCATGCAAAGAATAAAAAACATTTACTAATACTTTGTTTAGACAGAAAAATACTAACCCTGTGGCATATATTATCAAAATCCATTTAGCTACCCAAATATCCTGCAAGTTGGCATTTTTACCAAGCATTAATAAAGAGAATATAGCTTCAGAAACAAACATCAAAAAAAGCATGCCCGGTATTATAATCCAAGAGACAAACTTCGTGACTTCCAAAATATAAAAATTTAATCTTTTTGGTGCATATGTTGCACACCTTGAAAATTGAGGCAAAAGCACAGTTGCAAAACCTACTGCAAATATTCCAACGGGCAGATTAACAAAACGACCACAGTAATAAAGTAATGAAACAGAGCCCTTGGGCAAGAAAGAAGCAATAATACTATCAATAAAAAGATTAATTTCTACAATACTAACACCCATCAAGCTGGGTACAAATTTTGCAAGAATAGCCTTAAATGCAACCTTTGCCTGCCGATCAATCACGCCAAAGCTAAAGTTATACTTCAAGTATGCAACAAGATGTAATATAAAATGCAAGAACCCTCCGAGCAAAATTCCATAACATAAAAAGATTATAGTAAAATTAAAATGCATACATAATAACAAGCTTGCAATATAAACTACGTTCAATAAAATAGGCCCAAAAGCTGGTACAAAAATATGGTTTATAGCATTCAAGGCTCCAGCAAACAATGCACTACTTGAAACAAAAAATATTAAAGGGAAAAGTATACGTAGACATGGAACAGCAAAGGCTATCTGTTGTTCAGAAAACCCAGGAGCTATGAGCTTTAATACTACTTGAGGAAACAAAAAGACAAGAACACAAAGCAATAAGACTATACCTTCAAAAAATAGTAAAGAAAGCGTCATAAGACCATTGGCGTTTTCAAGATCTTTATCTTTAACTTTTTTTACAAAGACGGGAACAAAGGCTGCAGAGAGTGCACCTTCAGCGAAAATACGTCTTAAAAGATGTGGGATTCTGAACGCCATAATAAAGGCATCAGACTTTACTCCTACACCTAAAAAACGAACTAATAAAAGGTCTCGAATTATACCAAATATTCTACTCACAAATGTGAGGCCGCCAAATTGCGCTGTTTTTTTTAATATCGATTTTTTATCTAAATGCAAACTCATGCTAAAATCCCATTATGTAATCTTAAAACCGTATTCATTTTATTGTAAACAGCAGAGTCATGTGAACAAACAATAAGTCCCATACCCCACTCTTTTTTACATTTCAATAACAGGTCAACTACCACCGCAGCATTCTGTTCATCCAAATTACCGGTAGGCTCATCAGCTAATAAAAAAGCTGGCTTATTAAAAATCGCTCTCAATATAGAAACTCTTTGTTGTTGGCCACCAGAAAGTAATGTTGGATAGCTATCTATTTTATCCATTAAATCAACACCTTGCAAAAGCTTTCTGGCTTTCTGCAAGCACTCATCTCTTGAATCACCCTTAATAAGACCGGGCAACATAATATTTTCTATTACCGATAGTTCTTTTATTAGGTAATGAAATTGAAAAATAAAACCTAGCTTTGCATTTAGAAAAACTTCTTTTCCTGAGGTACTGAACTTTGCTAAATCTTGTTTATTAAATAATACCTGTCCGGAATCAGGACTATCAAGACCACCAAGAATGTGCATAAAAGTTGATTTTCCGCTGCCTGACACACCAGTTATGGCATAAGACTTTTCTTGATCAAAAAAAGCATTCACACCACTCAAAACATCAAGGGTTTTGCCCCCCTGTACAAACTTTTTATGCAAATCCTTAACTACCAATTTAGATTCAAACATATTTATTGCCTCTAAAGCTAAACTTCTAAAAGACTTCAAACAATCATTTTACATTATTATTGCATTATCAAAATAAAATTTACTATATTATTTTTGAATACATGGGGAAATTTAGGAATAAATAAGTTGGGGAGGGTTGGATCATGAAGGACTCAAAGATCAACGGAATATCTGAACAAATGCCATCAACACTGCCAGTTATTCCAACTGTCGACGTTGTAGTATTTCCAAATATGGTAGTGCCACTACTAGTCTTGGATGAAAAAATTATCACGGGGATAAACAAAGCCTTAGAAGGTGATAAAAAAGTCTTACTTCTGGCAACAAAGGAACAAGTAGAAAATTATGAGGGACCTGTAGGATTACAAGATCTATATGAAGCAGGAACCGTCGCAAACATAATGAGAGTAATGAATCTACCAGACGGTGGAATTAAAATATTAATTCAAGGCGTAACAAGAGCCTCTGTTGCAGAGGTCTTATCAGATCAAGACTCTTTATACGCAAAAATAGAAATAAACGAATTCAGTAATGAACCAAAAGATAAAGTCGAGCTCGAAGGCAAGGTTCGTTCCATATTACAACAGGTCGAACAATTAAGCGCTAACGGCCACATATTTGGCCCAGACTTCCAAGTCATACTATCTCAAATACAAGAACCCGAAAAAATACTTGAGTTCGTTCTATCTCATTTAAACCCAAAAACAGATGAAGCCCAAAAAATGCTTGAGATGGATTGTATTGATGATTTATTAGATTCTATCAATAAGCACTTGAGTAGCGAAATAGAGATAGGACGAGTACAAGAATCCATCCAAATGAACACTCGCGAATCAATAAACCAATCTCAACGCGAATATTTCTTACGCGAACAAATGAAAGCAATACAGAAAGAGCTTGGCGACGACATAGAATCTGACATAGAAGACATGAAAAGAAAAATTTCTGAATTAGAACTTAGCAAAGAAGCAAAAGAAGAAGCAACCAGACAAGTAAGAAGATTAGAAAGAACAGCTCCGGATTCAATGGAAGCAACTGTTTTAAGAAATCACGTTGAATGGTTATTATCTTTACCATGGGGTAAGTATACAAAAGATAATATCAATATTAAAAATGCAAAAAAAATATTAGATTCTGATCATTATGGTCTTGAAGTTATAAAAGATAGAATACTAGACTTTCTTTGCGTAAGAGCACTTAAAGAAGATTGTGATTCTCCAATTTTATGTTTCGCTGGTCCTCCTGGAGTTGGAAAAACTTCATTAGGAAAATCAATAGCAAAAAGCTTAGGTCGAGAATTTTTTAGACTATCTCTTGGCGGCGTACATGATGAATCTGAAATAAGAGGACACAGAAGAACCTACGTTGGCTCAATACCAGGTAGATTTATTCAGGCTATAAAAACTGCTGGCACATGCAATCCACTTATAATGATAGATGAAATAGATAAAATCGGCAGCTCAAGTAGAGGCGATCCATCAGCAGCCCTTTTAGAAGTTTTAGATCCAGAACAAAATTCATCTTTTTATGATAACTATCTTGGCGTACACTTTGATCTGTCAAAGGTAATGTTCATTACAACTGCTAATGATCTTAGCACTATTCCTGGACCACTAAGAGATCGTATGGAAATCATACAGCTACCAGGATACACACATGAAGAAAAGATAGAGATCGCAAAAAGACACCTTATAGCAAGAGCTGTTAAAAATACTGGCCTTGAAAACAAAGGCTTAAACTTAGACAATAAAGTTTTGAGTGAAATAGTTTATAGCTACACTAGAGAAGCTGGAGTTAGGGAACTTGAAAGATTCATCTATAAACTTTGTTCAAAATTTGCAAGATCAATCTTGGAAGATAAAAAAGGAGTAAAATTCACACAGGAAAACGTAAACAAATTCCTTGGACCAAGAAGAATATCTGAAGATGAAATTACTCGCGGCAACAAAGTTGGTGTCACTAACGGGCTTGCATGGACACCATATGGTGGCGAAGTCTTACAAGTTGAGGCTGTTTTGATGCACGGTCATGGTAAACTTCTTCTAACAGGACAACTTGGTGATGTTATGAAAGAATCTGCACAAGCAGCTCTAACCTATATAAAGTCTCACGCCCAAATGTTCGATATAAAAGAAGAGCTGTTCGATAATTATGACATGCACGTTCACCTACCTGCTGGTGCAATACCAAAAGATGGCCCATCTGCTGGCGTAACGCTCCTATCATCACTACTTTCAGCTTTCACTGGACGTGAAGTAAATGGTGATTTTGCAATGACTGGTGAAGTTAATCTGCAAGGCTGCGTTCTTCCAATTGGTGGATTAAAAGAGAAAATGCTTGCAGCCAAAAGACGCGGACTTAAGAATCTTATCTTACCTAAAACAAATAAAGAAGACCTTGTAGATGCTGATAAGAAGTTCTATGAAGGCTTGAATTTGATTTGGGTTGATAATGTAAACGATGTTATCAGTAACGTTCTTTTACCAAAAAAAGTATAAACCCGCATATACAAAGATCTAAAATATAAATAACAATAACCACTACGCCATATCGTAAAGATATGGCGTAGATACTTTATGCCCCAGCATATGCTGGGGTTAAACTGTTTATTTAAAAATTAAGCTTGAACTTTGCAAAGATACTGTTCTAAAATGAGCTTGTTTAAAATGAAAAAAATAGTTTAACTTTTATTATGAAAGTAGTTATGAAGAAAGTTCTAACAATTGGTGGAGCAACTCAAGACATTTACCTGCACTATCAAGGCGCAGACCTAATGTCTATAACCAAGCAAAACAGCACAGCCAACTACATGATCTTTGAATCCGGAGAAAAAATAGAAGTTGACGATATTTTACATTTTACTGGAGGAGGAGCAACAAACTCTGCAGTATCATTTAAAAGGCTAGGTTTTGATACAACCTGTTTTTGTAAAATAGGCACAGATAACGCAAGTAAAGAAATCTTACAAGACCTAGAAAAAGAACAGGTCAACACTAAAGAGATAGCCAAAACAAACAAATATAAATCTGGAAGCTCTTATGTTATAAATTCTTTACAAAGAGAGCGCACTATCTTTGCCTACAGAGGCTCTAATGGTTTTCTAGAAAAAAATGAACTACCAATCGATCAAATAAAAAACAGTGATCAAATATATATAACATCACTAAGTAATAACTCTGCAAATCTATTACCAATAATCGTTCAAGTTGCAAAAGAGGCCAACGTACCAGTTGCAATAAACCCAGGCATAAGCCAATTAGCAAAAGGCACACAGACATTAAAAGAATCACTAAAGAATATCGATATATTTATTTTAAACAGCTCTGAAGCAAAAACATTCATGCTAGCACTAGCATCAACAGATCAAGGCTATAAAAAAGCGCTTGAAAGCTCTAGGAAAAACGTATTACTACAAAATGATCAAGATCAAACGCAAGAAAAACCATCATTACTTGAAGCCCCATTTTTATGTGAGAATTTTTATTTTAGTACAAGAAAATTCTTTAAAGAAGTTATGAAAATGGGCCCCAAAATAGTGGTCATAACAAATGGCAAAAATGGAGTTTACGTAGCAACACAAGACATAATATATTTTCATCCAAGCATTAAAACAAAAATTGAGGACACCCTCGGCGCAGGAGATTCGTTTGGGTCATGCTTTGTTGCAAGCCTTGCCCTTGGTTACTCTGTAAAAGAAGCATTAAGAAACGGTATAATTAATAGCTCCAGCGTAATAGGCCATATGGGCGCAAAGCCAGGACTATTGACACACGAACAATTAAAAGAAAAAATAAAAGAATTTAAAGGAGATTTAATACAAGAAATTAACTTTTAAAGGGAGGTGAATTTGTTTGAGAAATTTGTTTATATCGAGTTAGATAATAAGTATTTATTTTTAAGTAAATTAAAAAGTAAAAAAACAAAATTCATATTAAGTAGTAATAAAAAAATACCTCTAAATGAAACAGATTTCAAAGAGGGAATCCTATACAATCCATCCAAAATATATCTACACATAAAAGAGTTCATACAAAAAAATAAACTCAAGAAAGCAAGATCTATTGTTACCGTCTCAGGTGTTTATAATAAAAACAAATTAAAACAAAAACTAGCTAGTCTACAAATAGCTTTATGTCTAAGTAAAACAGGCTTAAAAATAAAACATATATCTGAAAAAAGTAAGGATACTGAGAATATGATTCCACCTCATTTTTTTTATAAAAAACATTTTAAAGATCAATTAAATTTCTTTAAACCATTTACCCCGAGCAAAACAAGCTCCCCTCACAAATGGCTGTCATATTCTAGCGCCCTTATATTGATTACAGCAATAACATCGTTTACTTTTTATCTAGATCAAAAAACAAAACTTGAAGAACTAAACAAAACAACACAGGAAACCTGCCTCGAAAACAAAACACTTGAAAATAAATTACGACTACTACATTCCTTTAAACAAAACATCGAAAAAAGCAATAAAAACCTGGCCAAACTAACCCAAATAAAGAAGCTAGCGAATAACCCAACCCAAAAACTAGTATCCCTATCAGAATCAGTACCCCAAGACAGCTGGATAAATAACCTTTCAATAGATAATCATACAAAAAAAATAGAAATAACGGGAACAGCACAAAATGAACAAACTATATCGGGTTTTACTACTAAACTAGCAGAATTAACAAAAAGCAAAGAGCTTAAAATAGCCCAAATAAAGAAATTAAAAAGAAACAAAGAAAATACCGAACGTCTTTATCAATTTAAGCTTCTGGGACAACTCTAAAGCACTTACTTTTCATACTGAAACAATACATCTCATTATTTGCCAGATGTTAATTATTTTGCTATATTTTAAGCAGAAATCGTATTGTTTTATATGTTTAACCTTCTAAATATAACAGAACCCAGAGGTTACTCCCAAAGTCTATACAGGCTGCCAAAGGGAATAATCCTTCTGACTCTCTTCTGTCACATTAAGGACTTTTATAACATGGCTGATCACAAAAAAGTAACAGATCAAACCCCAGAAATTCCTATTTCTCCAATTCTTAACATAGAATTAATCGAAGATGTATTTAAGTTGAGCAAAGATCAAGAAAAAGAACTTGCTGATCTTTACCAAGATACTTTGAGCAATTTTCAAATAGGAAGAATAGTAAAGGGTAAGATCGGAGCTAAGGATAACGCAAATGTTGTTGTAAACATTGGCTACAAATCTGACGGCATAATACCTAATTACGAATTTACTGAAATAGAATTCCAAAAGCTTTCGGTAGGCGACGATATTGAAGTAATACTTGATCGCGTTGAAGATGAATACGGAAACGTAGTCTTATCTTACCAAAAAGCCAAATCCCTCAAAGCCTGGGAAAATATTGCTAAACTTGCTGAATCTGATGAGCCAGTTCGAGGCGTTGTACTTTACAAGGTCAAAGGTGGTCTCAGCGTAGATATCGGTATTCCTGCCTTCTTGCCTGGTTCTCAAGTGGATACACAGAGAATCACAAATTTTGACCAATTTGTAGGACAAGAAGTTATTTGTAAGATTTTAAAAGTTAATAAAAAACGCGGAAATGTAATAATTTCCAGAAGAAAATACCTAGAAGAACAAAGATATGAAGACAAGAAACAAGCTCTTGAAACTATATCTGAAGACCAAATCTTAGAAGGTATTGTAAAAAACATTACCAGCTATGGTGTCTTTGTTGACGTGGGTGGAATTGATGGATTATTACATATAACCGATATGTCATGGGGCAGAATCGCTCACCCTAGCGAACTTGTCAAATTAGGAGACAAGATTACTGTTAAAGTTATCTCCTTTGACAAGGGACACGAGAAGATCTCCTTGGGTATGAAACAATTAACACCCAACCCATGGGAAGAAATCGATCATAAATATCCTGTTGATGGCACAATCAAAGGTAGAATTTCTAGCATTACAGACTATGGTCTATTTGTAGAAGTAGAAAAAGGCGTTGAAGGTCTTGTTCATATCTCTGAAATCTCTTGGAC
>CAYVQB010000039.1:4921-8836 GCA_964453985.1 uncultured Pseudomonadota bacterium | reverse complement strand
TACGCAGCATTCCATATACTCTCCCCTTTAGTTGCTAAGACTGAAGTTTTGCTGCATCATCTAAAAACATTCTTACGGTTTCTTTTGAATATGGATGCACAATCATACCTTCTACCAACTTTGGAGTAGCAGTAACAATATGCGCGCCAGCAACAAGCCATTCTACTATATTTAACACTTCTCTGGTTGAACCCATAATAATTTTAGCTTTAAGTTTATTGTCATCTATAAGAACTCTTAACTTTTCAACCTCTTCTATGGAATTATAACCCATATTATTAACACGACCACCAAACAAAGATACATATGTAGCACCAGCCAACGCAGCCAAGAAGCATTGTTGTGCACTCATCATAGCCGTTACATTAATACGCACATTATGTTTTGTCTCAAGCTCATGAACAACCTCTAAGTTTTCTAGTTCTCCATTGGGACCATGAATGGGGATCTTTACATTAATATTATTGGCCCAACCCGCAAACTCTTTTGCTTCCTGAATCATCTTATCTTTATCGTTACTATTAACTTCTAAAGACAATGGTAAAGGATCTATTAATTTTGCTATTTTTAGTAATATTTTTTTTATTTCATCCTTACCACCAGTTACACCAGATTGCATAAGTATTGTTGGATTAGTTGTAACCCCACGAATAATCCCTAATTTTAAGAACTTTTCTATTTCTTCTATTTTACCCGTATCAAGAAAAATCGACATTTAATATCCTTTCAATAGCTGATTTAATATCTTTTACTCTATCAAAACAAGAAACATTTTTATTATAATTAGCATCTATTAAAATGCCTCGACAATTTGCAGCTTGAGCAACTTGCATATCTTTATGACTATCGCCAATAACAAATGATTGAGATATGTCTACATCATATTTGGTAGCAGCATAAAAGATCATACCAGGCTTAGGCTTTCTGCAACCACAGTTATCTTCATTATCATGCGGACAGATTAAAATCTCATCTAAATCTAATTCTTTCTTAATGAACGTATTGATTTTGTTTAATTCTTCAAGCATTAAGTTTTCACGTGCAATATCAGGCTGATTAGTAATCAAAACCAAAATATAATTTTTGTCTTTTAATTTTTGCAAAGATTCTTTCACAGAATCCAAAAATTCAAACTCTCCGAAATTCCAAGGACTAGACGGCTTACCATTTCTATAAATAACTTTATTTAAAGTACCATCACGATCCAAAAAAACAGCCTTTTTCACTTCGTACTTTCCCACTTCATTTCATTTTTCTTTATGTCTGGATGGCAAACCAGAAGATGCCAAATAACAGCCTGAAAAGATTCTGTATGAGGAGTAATATTTTCTTTATTCACGGTTGGCACAACTAAGCACGCATCAGCAACCTGCGCTGTATATCCACCATCTCTTCCTACTATTCCCAATATCTTTGCACCAATTTGTTTACTATACTTTAAGGCGTTCACTATATTGGCACTGATATTTTTCTCCAAATTTCCGCCACCAACACTAAAAACAAAAACCCCATCATTAGGCTTTAAATTTGAGCCCATAAGCCAATTAACAAAAGAAGAATCCCAACCATCATCATTTACACGGGCTGTTAATTCTGAAACATTATCTGTTGGACTATAAGCCTCAATACCAGCTATTTTTCTAAAATCATTTACGGCATGAGTAGCATTACCTGCTCCACCACCAACACCTAAGAAAAACAAACGGCCCTTACCTTCTCTGACTTGTTGTAAATTTTCTATCATATTTTTAATATGATCTGGATCTATTTTATCGACTATTAGCTTGACTTCGTCCAAATATTGGTTGACAAACGTTAGCATAAAAACCCTTTTTTATATTCAATGAAATTTTTGCACCATCAAAATCAAATCTATGGGGCATGTAAGATAAGCCTAATCTACTTAAACCAGAAATAACTTTTGTTTTTTCACCAGGGACATAAAACATAAAAAAGCCACCGCCACCAGCACCCATAACTTTACCCCCAAGGGCTCCACTTTCAATTGCAGTTTGATAACATTCATCTAAGAATGGATCTGATATTTTTGCAGACAACTTTTTCTTGGTTTGCCAGTGAGCATCTAAAAGCTCCCCAAAAGCGTTTAAGTCACCTTTTTGGAATGCATACTTTGTTTGCAAACCTATATCTTTTATTTTGTGTAATCTTTCTAGAGTACTCTTATCATTTTCTTGTGATTTTTGGTTTTGAGCTGCCAAAATATCAGATGCTTTTCTTTGTATACCTGTATAAAAAATTAAAATATTATTTTCTAATTCTATTAATTTTTCGTGAGGCATATTAATAGGCTCTACTGTCACATCTCCATCTTTAGAAAAAGTTAAACAAGTTAACCCTCCAAAAGCTGCAATATACTGATCTTGCTTACCTATAGGTTCTTTCAATATATCTATTTCTAATTTACAAGCTTGCTCAGCTAATGTTTTTAATGGAACAAACTCACGCTTATAAGCATATAATGCATTCAACAAAGAAACAGTAAATGAACTTGATGAACCTAACCCACAGTTAGCAGGAACATCAGCTATTGATGCAATTTCAAGTCCCCCATCTATCTTTAACATCTTCAAAGCTTCTCTGTAAATTCTATGCTGTATTTCATTTACAGAATTTACAGTCTCTGTTTTTGAATAACTTAATCGTATATTATTTTCAAAGCGTTTATTTACACAAATATAAATATGTTTATTGATTGCTGCTGTTATTAAAAAACCACCAAACTTAGAGTAATACGATTTTAAATCAGTACCACCGCCACCCAAAGAAATTCTTACAGGTGCACAAGAAACAATCATTCACTACTCCTTTATAAGATTTGCAAATTCTTTTATACCATCAAAAGAACCTATCTCATAAAACTTTTGCTCAGTTTTATAAGCAAGTAAATCACCCTTAAAAACTAAATGTTTGAATATTTCTTCTAAAGCGAAAACTTTATTTTCAGGAATTAAATCTAAAATTTTTCTATTAAAAACAGATACGCCATTGTCTATATAAATTAAATCTTTGCGATCAGACCATTTATCGTACAAAACGACTTGGTTATTTTTGATTGCTACGTTGCTTTTATCACCTTTATTAAGGTTTTTATAAACAACCATCAATCCCAAATTATTTGATCTTTTATAAGTACTGTAGATATCTTGATAATCAAGTAATAAATAAGAGTCTCCCCACATAACAAAAAAATCATCTTTTAATAAATTATGTGCTTTCCTTAAGGCGCCACCGGTACCTAAAAGGTTTTCCCCTTCATCACTATATTCAATATGAACTCCAAACTTTTGGCCTGAACCAAAATACTGTTTTATTTGATCACCATAATGACCAATACATAAAACAATATCCTTAATATCATGCTTCTTTAAAAGCTCTATTTGATACAGTAAAAAAGGTTTATCTAGAACCTCTATCATCGACTTGGGGGTTTTAGATGAAATCTGCTTTAATCTTGTTGCAAGGCCGCCAGCAATAATTACCATCTGCATCACTAAACTCCAACATATCTTGAACCGATTTGTTTATAGCCTGATTGGAAGTTAATTTTGCTCTCCATCCAAAATTATGAACCTTAGAAAGATCAAACCTTACTTTTGGAACATCTCCCTTCCAACCTCTATCTCCACCAGAGTAATCTATTTTTACCTGCTTTAAACTCATATTATCTATGACAATATTTGCAATACTTGTCACATCGATGTAATCACACGTTGCTACATTAAACACATCTAATCTTTTTTTTGTATTTTCAGATATAAACAACATTGCGCGTATTACATCTGACACATGAATATAAGCCTTACTTTGAGTGCCATCACCTAAAATATCCAGCTTTACAGGATTTTTTCTTAATTTATTAATAAAATCAAAACCAACACCATGAGTTTGTCTTAC
>CAYVQB010000039.1:3463-4821 GCA_964453985.1 uncultured Pseudomonadota bacterium | reverse complement strand
TAAATCTAAATCAGTCTGATACATGCCTCTTGCTATATCAGGATTAGACGCAAAATGGATGATAACGTCTTGATTTACCATAACACTTTTTAGATGATCCAAATCTGAAAGATCGCCTTTAATAAATTTAAAATTCTTCTTATTAAGATGTTCGTTTAAATGAACAATTTTACCAGAACTTAAATTGTCGAAAACAGTCACATCATGATCTTTTATTAATGCATCAACCATGTGACTACCAATAAACCCAGCTCCACCAGTTATGAAATACTTCACAATAAAACTCTCCCTACAGACTCTTTTATATTTTTTGAATTCAATAAAATTTTATTGAAAACCAGATCCTTGGACATTCTAACGCAAGCATCCATATTAATATACTTAAAACTACCAAAACGACCAGTATAAAAAATTCCCAAGAAATCTAAATAATCAAAAATAATTTTTCTGTTTTTTAAATAATCAGAATCATAAACAACATACGCATATTTTATAACTTTATAATCAGTTGAAATTATATCTTGTTCTTTAAATTCACAAATATCTTTTACATCATTAATAACTCTTTGAATTACATCCTCTTTACTTGTTTTAAGTAATTTATGTTCTGGTGGCAAAGTAATTTCTGCAACCAAATGTGAACAACCTGTGGGGGCATTAAATTCAGAAAAACTATTCAGAAAACAAACTCTATGCGGCAAAATATTTGGATCTGGAATATAAAAAGCTGTTTGCTTTTGCAAACCAGTATGATTTACGCCCACCATTACAAGAATCATTGAATTGTATTGCAACCTAGATAAAGCTTGTACAACTTTTTCTGGTACATTTTCTAATGAATTAACTAAATCGAAAATAGGCATAGTAGAAATTAACGTATTACAATATTCTGTTCTATTACCATCAGAAATATGCCATTCATCTTTTTTCTTAATAATTTTGTTTACCCTAAATTCTGTTTTTATATTAGATTCTTTTGTAATTAGTGATTTTATTAAAGATTCTATGCCACCAGTTTTCGGATAAGAAAAATTCAATTGATGAGTGTAACCTTCAGTCTTAATACCAATTGCAGATTTAATTATATCTTCCATTGGAGGACTAGGTATTCTATCTACCCAATGTAAAGACATATTTTTCGGATCTCTTTTCCAAATTTTTTCGTTATATGGAATCAAATATTTTTGGGCTATACCTGTACCAAATCGATCTACACACCAATCATACAAGTTCTTAGAAACATTATCTTTTCTTTGTAAAAATGACATCAGACATTCAAAATTTTCTTGCTTGTCCAAAGAAGATAGATCATTTTCAAAAGGATATTTTACAAACCTATCTTTATACCAAACTTCATT
>CAYVQB010000039.1:2293-3363 GCA_964453985.1 uncultured Pseudomonadota bacterium | reverse complement strand
TTATCATTACCTGTCTTCACTAAAAACCCTCTTATTATTTCTTTCTAGCATAAAAAACAAATTGGAAAGCAAAAAGCTTACTATTCAGCTTTGCAAACAAACTTTCTGCAGGATAAAAATATTTTAAATAAAATTTATAGGACTTTGAGTCTACTATTGCTCTAGGATTACTGTCTTTATCAACAGACTTACTAAAAAATCTTCTTACAACAGGTAGCATTGCTCTAACAAAATATGGGGTCAAAGCTATTTTTTCAACCTTATAACCACAATTTTCTAATAATTTATTTGCTGTTTTCTTAGTGAAAAATCTTATATGAGTCTTATCTAATATACCGGTATCCTGATAATCAAACTTACCCAATAATAATTTTAATCTTATATGCCAGGCAGCAATGTTAGGCAAAGAAACAATAATACGACCATCTTTTTTTAGATAAGAACTAAATATTTTTAGAATTTTTTCTGGATCATAGAGATGCTCTAAGATATCTGCAAATATTATTAGATCAAAGGATTCTTCCTGTAAAAAACTTAGATTTTCTTTTTTTGTAATATCACAAGCATAAGCCTGATCTAACCTATTTTTTGCTATATTTATTGCATGCTCACTTATATCAAGACCCACAACCTGGTTGTCATTCTTTCTTAGCTCTTGCCCCAATTCCCCAAACCCACAACCAACATCTAAAACTTTTTTATTTGACCCTACTAAATCAAATAACTTTAAAACGCCCGGATTGGGTTCTTCAAAATAAGCATATCCTGATTGCTTATCACTACACTCTTTTTGCACCACTAAACTCCTTTTTCAACTTTGCTAAATTATATAAAGACCCCAAAATAATCTTTGGTATTTTTTTCATAGGCATACCACGAGAAACACCCTGGCGTTGAAAATAAGAAATAGGGACTTCATAATATTTTAAATCTTGTAAAATAGCTCTTAAGACAATTTCTGAGCCAACCAAATTTTTAAAAGCCAACTCCTTTTTGAATACTTTATCTACTACCTTTTGATTAAATAATCTAAAGCCACTATCAGAGTCATAAATATTATTTAATTTAAA
>CAYVQB010000039.1:0-2193 GCA_964453985.1 uncultured Pseudomonadota bacterium | reverse complement strand
ACTATAAATTCTGAACCAGGCAATTTTTGTATGATTTCTGAATAAAAAGATCGAATTTCTTTTTCTATAGTTAGCGCTTCATTATACGCAAGAAAGACTAAAGAAACAGGCTCATTCATCACTCTACTTCTCCTAGAACCTTAAATTTTTGACTAAGATAATCCCACGTAATAAAAACAGGACGCTTATTTAACCAATTACTATCAATAATCAAACTCACATCACAAATTTTATCATCTTGTTCAACTCCATTTATAATAGCTTGACCGATCGGCAAATAATTTCCAGCTAAATTTCTTTTTATGAACCATAATTTATCACTATCTAAAGAAATAAATCTAAATCCATTTTTTATTTTTTCAATACTAATATAGTTTTTGTCTAGAAATTCATTGGCATCAAAGTAATGTTTCACTTTTAAACCAAGAGCTTTCTGAAGATTTGGCAAGTCACCTGAAATGCAAGAAACCAAATCTAAATCATGCAATATAAGATTAGAATAATCCCCACTTTTTACCCAAATAGCACGCTCACAACCTGGGCTAAACTTAGAGGGCACACCAATAAAGCACAAATTTCTGTTTTTTAATTCAACACTAGCAACTAACTCATCAAAGGCTTTATTTATAATAAAATTACTTTGTTCCCTAAACTTAATATTAATCAGTAAATAAGAAGCGTTTAGAAGAATAAAACAAGAGATAAAAAATAGTAATATTTCTTTTATTTTCAAAGATACTTTACCCTTATAAAATTTTACTCCAAATAAAAAAAACAAACACACAAACGGTATAGATTCGTAAAGATACCGGCTAAAATAACCAAGAGCTATAGGCCACCAGAATAAAGTAGTAGAAAATAAACAAAAAACTAACACCAGTTTTTGTGAACTTTTAATAAAAAGCCAAATAAAGATAGAAAATATAAATAAATAGATCAAAGCTTTTAACCTTGGGTATCCCCATGGAACCCACCATAAACCAAATAAATCTGTAAGAATAACAAATAAATAATAGATCTTACTTCTAAGAAAATAAATTAAACCAAAAGAAGGAAGGGTTCCAACACCAGAACTACCGAAATTTAATGGGAACACGCAAGCCCTTAAGGTAAGGTAAAGCAAAGCTATTACCCAATAATTAAAAGTTAATTTTAGATATCTAATTAAAATATTAAACATACCACTAACTTTTACATGCAAACACTTAGTCTCATACAAATAAGTGCCTATAAATGCTATTGCGGGGAAAACCATACACACTTCTTTGCCAAGAATCGTAAGCAAATAAGATAAACCTGACAAAATAAAATATATATAATTTCTTTTATCTAAATATTGTTTAAAAAAAACAACAGAAACCAACAAAAAAAACAAGCCCATCGGATATTGCTGAGCTGCAATCCAACCCATCCAACAAGCATAACTAGGATTAAAAGCAAAAAACATTGTTGCCAAAAATGCAAGTAAATAAGAAGAAATACTTAAAAATAAATTAAACAAAATGACAGCATTTAGAGCGTGTAAAAATATGGCAAACAAAAAATGACAATATGCTGATGATCCCCAAAAAATTGACCCTGCATAATATGAAATAAACATCATAGGCCTGTAATAAGCACTACTAAAAGAATTTCCTTTTGGTATAACGTAATTACATGGAGCCAGAACATCCCAAGCAGAAATGTCACCGAAAAACAAATCTTTTAAGTTTTTTGCCTGAGAATGAAAAAAAACAGGAAAATCATCTACTGTAGAAAAACCCCAATCTATAAAGGGCACACCTAAAATAAAAAAAACTAAAATAAAAATTAATAAAGAGAGGGTTAATCTTTTCATAACTCACTCTCGCCCTGCACTATAAATTTGTTATTTACAAAATCCCAAGTAACATAAACAGAACCCTTTTTTGGCAAGTTATTTAAGTAATCACTATTTGAATATATCGATAAAGCCTGAGCTAAACCTTCGCCAAATATATAAAAGGGCAAATCATTAAAACTTACATTATAATTTTTAACATCAACTTGAACTATCAAATCTTTAAAAGCTTTATCAGATATATCCAGCATCAATTCTTGTTTTTTTAGTCCCTTAAAAAGAAACACTGTATTAATTAAAATTAAAGCTAAAGAAAACATAATAAGAATTTTATTTCGTCTTAACTTATTTATGCAAAGCAAAACAAACAATAT
>CAYVQB010000038.1:0-8860 GCA_964453985.1 uncultured Pseudomonadota bacterium | reverse complement strand
TTATCAATAATTTTTTTGGTTAAGCACAAACTTACTCGTCAATTTGTAACAATAAAAGTACATTTAACAAAGTTACTTAAAGAATATTCTAGAGTTGCATTTGAAATAGGCTTTTACACTGGAATGCTAACCCTAGCTATATTGCTTTTTGTTTTTATGATAAAACATCTTGGAGCACAAGCTATAGCAGTTCACGAAATAAGCCATCAAGTATTTTTAATTTCGTTTTTGGCGCCATACGGTTTCCAAATTGCTACATCAATTCTTGTAGGTAAATTTTTGGGATCAGACCGTAAAGATCTTATTCTTCCTGTAACAAAAAAAATTATGTTTCTTTGTTTTATAATTGTTTTTATCATGACTGCTTTAACTTATATTTTCGCTTATCCTATAGCAAAACTATTCAACCCAACAGATCCGTACGTCATAAATCTAACAACAATAACAATAAAACTAGTATGCTTAGAACAACTATTTAGCCCAATATCACTGGTAACTAGAGGTGCTCTAACGGGACTTAAAGATACAGGCTTTATTGTTATTGCAGGACTTGTAACTGGATACTTATTTTTTCTGCCATTGGCATATTTTTTAAGTATAACCATGAATACTGGAGTAATAGGCGGATACATTGCATTTGTATTGTGGTCAGCGCTTGATGCATTAGTTTTTTGGTGGCGATTATTTGTTACTAAAAAATGGGTGAAATATAATATCTAGTTTATATCCAATATTTTTTGTTCAACAAGCATACAAGAAGCACCAAGTTTTCCATCTGCATCTAGAGCAAAAATGATATATACTAAATAAACATCAGCTTGATTGGGCTCTAATAAAAAAGAATCCGTACGAAGGCACTGTTTTTCATTTAACCCTTTAGCACTAAATTTAAAACTAACTCTATATAGTAAACCATCAGGAGTTTTGATTGGTGGCTCAAAAATATAATAAAAAGAAAAAAGATTGTCTGCAATAATTCCTAAACGATACTTTGGATCTGTAGGCAATAAAGGTGATGACCCACGAGATAAATTTCTTATATAATCTTTTCTCTTAAAATCACAATAATCATATATAATAGGTTCACTCGGACGAGGATCTAAACTAAACTCTGTATTCTCTGGGGCATAATTATGAATCTGTATAGTACCCAAATCAAGGTTTGTTCTATTTTCTATAATTACACGGACTTTACCAACATCATTATAATTATTCACTTCTGGATATAATCGCTTATAAGACATTGGGAATAAATTATTAGAACAATTTAGAGAAATAAAAAACAAGATAAACAAGAATTTCTTCATCCCACTTCTCCCCAGAAAAAACCCACAAACAAATACAACTAAGTTTATTTTAGAAAAAATAGGAATTTTTTGTCTATAAAACAGAATCTATAACTTTTTGCCAACAATTTTTTAACCAAAAAGAATATCGCTCGGGATTTTTATCGATATCTTCATTAAGATCTTTAATAGTAATCCATTTATAATCACAAGCTTCATCTGGATTTAGAATTGGCTGACCATCAAAGCTACCTACAAAAACATGATCATATTCATGCTCGATCATTTCTTTATCTAAGTTTGCTTTGTAACAAAAAGAAAAAATATCTTTTAACGGACAACCAAAGCCCATCTCTTCTTGCAATCTTCTATGAGCAGCATCAATAGTCTCTTCACCAACTCTTGGATGGCTGCAACAAGTATTTGACCATAGACCAGCAGAATGATACTTAGACTCTGCTCTTTGTTGTAACATAAGTTCTTTTTTTGAGTTAAAAATAAAAATAGAAAAGGCTCGATGCAACGAACCTTCTTTGTGAACTTTTAATTTTTCGTCACTACCAATCTCTTTATCGTTTTTATCAACAAGAATAATAAATTCTTTCATAACAATTAAATCTCAAATACTTGTAAATCTTGAGCGATTATAACTTCACCATCAAACTGTTTTTCACATCTTTCTGATAGTGGATACTGATCTGTTCCCGGATAAATATGAGACAAAATAAGTCTTTTCACGTTAGCTTCTTGAGCTACTTTTCCGGCCAATGTGGGAGTAAGATGCCCCTGAACTTGATACTCTTCAGGAGCAGAGCATTCAAGGATAGCCAAGTCTGAATCTTGTGAAAGTTTTATTATGTTATCACAATAACCAGAATCACCGGAAAAAGTTATAACTTTATTATCACTTGCAAATCTATATCCAAGACTATTATCTGTATGTTCAACATGAGCAGTTTGAATTTTTAGATTATTTTTTTCTACAAAGTCACCATCTTTTAATTCAATAATTTTTATTTCAAACTTATGGTTTGCAATTGTGTCACCATAAAGATCTTTTAATTTTTCAAAATAACCGGCAAAACCTACAGGCCCATACAAATATAAATCTTTTGTCCTATTTGACAATGGATCATTTTTTAACGCAAAAAGAAATGTGACCAGATCTGCTACATGATCAACATGTAAATGCGTATAAAAAATGGCATCAATGTCTAAATAGTTCATGCCTGATTTTGCTAAATTATGCAGGCAACCAGTACCAGTATCTATCAAAAAATTTTGGAAATCTGTTTGTAAAAAATATCCAGAAGAAACCCTTTTTGGGCTAGGCACACAAACGCCTGAACCTAGGATAATAAGCTTCATAAACCAACCTAAACTCTAAAAAATTATCCGAGCAATTTGTCTATTTCAATTTGTCTTAAGTAACGCCAAACACCAATAGGTAAATCCTTTTTGATTAATCCAGCATACATAAATCTATCTAACTTCTCTACCTCATAACCAAGGCGTTCAAATAGACGACGAATAATTCTTTTTTTTCCACTATGAATTTTTATGGTTACTTTTCTTTTTGATATCTTATTTGAATAAGAAATAGAATCTGGTTTAGCAAAACCATCAAAAAGCCTTACACCCTTTGATAATTTCATTAGATCAGCATACTCAAAAGGCTTATCTAAAACAACATGGTAGCCTTTAGTAATATTATATTTGGGATGAGATATTCTTTGTGCAAACTCACCATCGTTAGTAAGAACCAATAAACCAGTTGTCATCCTATCAAGACGCCCAACAGGATAAATTCTTCCTAACTTTTTTTCTTTTATTAAATCCAAAACCGTTCTTCTGCCACGCTCATCAGAAAGAGTTGTAACATAATCTCTGGGCTTGTTTAACAAAATATATTTAAACGGTTGTAACTTTACTATTTTATTTTCAAATTTTACTCTATCAGTTGGTTTAACAACGTATGTCACATCTGTGACAACTTTATTATTCACGAGCACCTGGCTCGTCCTAACAAGTTCTATTGCATTACGCCTAGAACAAACCCCACAGTGAGCTAAATATTTTGCTATGAACATATTATCTCCTTACCATCCACCACTTGCTCCACCACCGGATGAAGAACCACCACCAAAGCTACTACCAGAACCACTATTATGAGAATTAGTATGTTTATGGCCAGACAGAGCCCAAAAGTATCCTCTTGGTCGACATTTATTGTTCTCATACTTATTTCTTGATTTACGATTTGATGAACTTCTTATAGCCCAAACAACAAATCCCAAAAAAACACTTATCAAAGCAAGTACCCAATACCAACTCTCAACAAAGAAATCTTCTAATTTATCAAAAAAAGTTCTTTGTAACTCTTTGGTTGAAAAGTTTTTAACTATTTCTTCTGTACCCAAATAAATTCCACGACTATACATATTCTTTTTAAACTCAGGAAGCATTGTATAATCAACAATTCTTTGAGCAACTCGATTATAAGCGCTAGAATAGCCAGAACCTAATGTTATTCTAACCTTACGATCTTTTAAACCAAAAAGAAGTAAAATTCCATCATTGCTTTTTGCATCACCAATTTTCCAGTGATTAAAAAGTCCAAAAGCAAAAGCTTCGAAATTAGAATTTGTTTCCACATCAAAATCTTTTATGGAATTAACCGTAACAAGTGATATCTCTAAACCTAAATCATTATCCACTTTTTCAAGAAGATCATGAATATTTTCCTTATCTTGGTTATTAATAATTTGTGCAAAGTCGTTAACATACTTATCACTATATTGAGGGTATGGCTTAACACTAAAAAAAGAAGCTAAGGCCAAACTAAATACAAGAATAAATTTTTTCATCTTTTGTCCTTACAGTACAGCAAAATAAACATCTCCACCATATGCCAATTGTCCCTGATAAAAGGCCAAAAGTCAATTAAAACCTATCTTTTCCTATTTGACAAAAACCCACTTTTTGGCTATAATTTTAGTATCTTAGTGACCCCCAAATTTTAGGTAGAAAGTATATGCAAAACAGTTTTTTGGTACTGTTGCCACCAGTCATAGCATTAAGTATGGCATTTATAACTCGTAGAATCATGTTATCCCTATTTATGGGAATAGTCGCTGCTGCATTTTTAGCAACCGATTTTTCTATAACAGGCACCATTATTACAACTATAAAAAGCTTATGGAACACTACAGAGCTTACAAATATTACATCAACAAAAGGCTTTTGGGCCAGCAGCAACCTATTAATAGCTCTATTTCTTCTAATTTTGGGCATTATTATAACATTGATCAATCACACTGGCGCAACGAGTGCTTATGGCAATTTCGTAAGTAAAAAGCTAAAAAATAGTACCCAGGCAGAATGTTCGTCTTTAGCTCTTTCTTCATTTTTATTTGTAGATGACTATTTCAGCAGTTTAACGTCAGGCTCTGTTATGCATGCTGTTACAGACAAATTTAAGATACCTAGAGCAAAACTTGCCTTCCTGGTAGATTCTATGGCTGCATCTTTATGTGCTTTATCTCCAATCTCTAGTTGGATGGCAGCAATTATAACACCTTTAAATAACGCTGGTATAACAGACCAAATTCAACCCAATACACTTATTGCCACAGATACGTTTTGGGTTTATCTTCATATTTTACCTTTTGTTTTTTATTCTCTTATTCTTATAATTTCTATCTGGTTTATAGTTTTACGTAAGATATCTTTTGGCCCTATGAGAAAACATGAAATTATCGCTAAAGAAACAGGAAATTTATTTGGAGACAAGAACCCTACAAAAAGAAAAATGAGACAAGCTAGTGAAAAAAACCTTGAAAACAATTCCCTTATAGACTTTATGTTACCAATAATCTGGCTTTCAGGCAGTGTAATCTTAAGTCTTTTATATACTGGTAATTTCTGGTTATTTGGAGGATCTAATAGTTTTGTCAGAGCGTTTCAGTCTTCTGAAATCTCCATATCTTTATTTTTCAGTGGCCTATTAACACTTATTCTGAGTCTTATTTATTACATTTCCAGAAAAAAATTGCGCGGAAAAGAACTACCAGCCATTATATGGGAAGGCCTAAACTTAATGCTTCCTGCAATAGCTGTATTATTTCTTGCCTGGACACTTGGCGACTTAATTAAAAATGATTTACACACCGGACAATATCTAGCGAATAAGCTAGTGGGTTCAGTTAATTTAAAACTTTTACCTGTAATTTTCTTTGCTATTAGTACTGCAACATCTTTGTGTACAGGATCAGCCTGGGGAACAGTTGCAATAATGGTACCAATTACTATCCCAATGCTTTTATCTTTTTTTAATTTACATGCACCTATAATTGCTGCGAATATGCCAATGCTTTATCCTGTTATTGGTGCAATAATTTCTGGCGCAATCATTGGTGATCATGTTTCACCGTTATCTGATACAACTGTTATGGCAAGTGCTAGCACAGGATCTAACTTGATGGATCATACACAAACACAACTTAGCTACTCTATCCCTATTATATTTTCGACAGCTATTGCATTTTTAGCTTCAGGTTTTTTAATACAATACGGTGTTGCTATCAGTGCAATATGTTCACTACTTGTAGGCCTAAGCTTCAGTTTCATAACACTACAAACCTTAAATAGAAGTCATGCTTAGTTGGTTCGTTGCTAAATCAACTTCATAGTCTTGACATCTAGTTTCAATGTCATCAAAGTACGGGATACCTAACCTATCTAATCTTGCTTTAAAGTTTATGTAATCTAAAATAGAAACTCTATATATAGAATTCAGACTACATTCTGAAATCAGTTTTATCTTTTGCATCGTAGAGTCTAATATGTTTTTTGCATTAGTACTATTGTTATAAACACTGTTACAAATAATAGATATATCTACATTACCTGAAGAAGGCCCACTTAAAACTAAAATAGCCTTCCCTCTATGAGCTCTAAAAACTTTATAATGCAAATTATTATCTAAATAATCTTTATACAACAATTGAGCAAGCTCAATATTATTCCGTTCTTTTATTAACTGATTAACTTGCTTTGTTCCACCCAATTTCCTACAACTTTTTGCCTCAAGGACTATTTTTTTTATACAATCTTCTTCAGGACAAAACTTTTTTGCAACAATATCATACTCTGTTGTTTTAAGCATAAATTCGCCATTACCTGGTAAATCTATAAGTGAAGAACTAGAATAATTAAATTCTACCCCAAAGGCCTCAATCTCATATCCTTCTTTTTCTAGCCACAAAGCTGATAATATTTCAAAAGCTCCTCCATTATTATTTTTCCATAAATCTGAGACTTGAATAGGATCCCAACAATTATTTTGCCTACATAAAGTTTCTAAAAGCCCAAAGTCATCTTTTAGATCTTTAAAAAGCGTATACTTACGTCTTTGTGCAAAAAATGAAACTAATCGCAAAGCTTCTTCTTGTTTATTTTGATAATATAAAGTCCAGATAAGTTCTAATTTTCGTGCATCTCGTTCTTTTTGTAATAGATCCATAAATCCAGATGTTTGCGAAAATTTTCGATAGGCAGTTAGATAAAGATCTTGAACAGTAAAGTTAGAAAAAAGAGAATTAAAAGAAAAGATTAAAACCAAAAGAAATGGTTTTATAAAAGAAACTTTTTGTTTCATTGCCCTACCCTCCCCAGAGTCAGCTTACATAATTATTACATCATGCATTACATCGTTTTGTCTCCCTTATTTAGTTATTAAATTCGTATTCTTTATAAATTGATTTTACCAAAAAGCTTTTGTAAAAAGCTATAAAACAATTTTAAAGCTTAATCGACTCTAAATACTCAACCAACTTCCCATAAAAAACAAAGTTCTCTTCTTCATATAAATCATCCCAATTTTTTTGGGAAATATCTCCATACTTTTTTAATATTAACTTTTTATATAATTCTATATTAGAACATCGTAACAATTTTTTCTTTAATACAGAGGGCAAAAAGCTTCCCTTACAATAACACCCAAAAGTCCTACAAAATCGCAGCTCTACATTCACACAAACAAAAGAATCAATCTCATTCAAAAATTCAGCTAAAAAGTCATCATATTTTTTTAATAACTCATCACTAATCCTTGACTCATCAAACTGCTTAATACATCCAATAAAATAGCTTCTCAGTGAAGCATCTTTGATAATTACTGGAAAATTATCAAGCAATAAAGCAACTTGATCAGAGTAAAGGTTTTCATCTAATGAAGGAAGAAATTCAAAAGGTGAATCTGAAAATAAACCGTTTACAAATAGACCCAAAAAAAATATTACTGAAAAAAATGTCTTCTTTATTACACTCATCAGAATCTCCTCTTGAATTTCTTCAGGGTTAAGGTTTATTCAGAATCTTTCAAATATTCCAAAAGTTGTTTTGCAAAAAACAGACCCTTTTCATGTAAAAGATTCAAAGTTACATTGCCAGGATATTGTATTAATAATAACTCTAAATATGAATAACACTCAACCTCTTGTTTTGGAGGATTATCGACTACTTCTAAATAAACACGCACAGCCACTGAGTCAGCAAATTTTCTAAAAAATTTTGTAATGATATATCCGTCATAAAGAAACACGTAATTTAGATTAAAAATATCACGTTCTGACCTCGAACCATGTTTATACAAGTTGTTATTCTCAATGTAATCTTTGAGTTCTTCTTCCACAATACGTTTAAGACCTTTAATGTTTTGTTTAATCTCAGGAAATGGCCTAAATAAGTCTTGAAAAACGGATATCAAAAAAGGATCTAGACGTTCAGATGTTTTTATAGGCATACAACAATAATTCTTCATCGCGAAAGTATCACTTGTAAAATTAGCTACGAATAGAAAACCCAAAAGAAACTTATAACTTATCTTCATAAAAACTCCCTTAAACCAAAAAATACAATATCACTACACCATTTTCTCTTAAAGAAACAATTAGATCAATCTCTTTTTTACTTTTTTAACAACAAAAAAAGCCCCAGACTTTCGTCTGAGGCTTTAATTTAATCCCTGGCAGTACCTATTTTCCCAGGCCGTCTCCAGCCAAGTATCTTCGGCGTAACAAGCTTAACTACCGTATTCGGAATGGGAACGGGTGTTGCCTTGTTACTATGGCCACCAGGAAATTTTCAAAAATTTCACTTTAAAATACTTGTAGTCCTAAAAACTTTTAAGAAAGTTTAGATCACTTTGAATCAAATCAAGTTAGTTTTAATCGTAGATAAAACTATCGATCTATTAGTACTGGTTAGCTTAATGCATTGCTGCACTTCCACACCCAGCCTATCAACCTTGTAGTCTTCAAGGAATCTTCGAAATCTTTTCAATCCATCTCTAAGCAAGCTTAAAAACTTCATTAAAAGAAGGGATATCTAATCTTGAGGCGAGTTTCCCACTTAGATGCTTTCAGCGGTTATCTCAACCGAACCTAGCTACCCAGCGTTGCTTTTGGTAAACAACTGGAACACTAGAGGTTCGTCCATCCCGGTCCTCTCGTACTAGGGACAGGCCCTCTCAAATATCCTACGCCCACGATGGATAAGGACCGAACTGTCTT
>CAYVQB010000037.1:0-9005 GCA_964453985.1 uncultured Pseudomonadota bacterium | reverse complement strand
GCGTCCGTTTTGCACGCGGAAGGTCAGCGGTTCGATCCCGCTTGTCTCCACCAAAATTTAAAGCCTCGGTTTATCCGAGGCTTTTTTTATATCTATGTTTTTGTTTTTTAACCCAGAGCTCTCTTGTCTATAACCATCTCATTAAGTTTTTTGAATATATCAGAAAAGTATTTGATTATTCTTCTATGTATTTTTACATTGATAGCTTTATGACAATATGGACATGCTGGATTTTGTTGCGTGTCTAGCCATCCATTAATACAGGTCTTATGAAAGCAGTGTCCGCATGGTAATGTTAGGACTTCTGTACCCTCGAATTCTTCCCAACAAATATCACATTGTATTTGTTTATATTTGCCTATTCCGATATTGGGACATTCTATTTGTTCATCTTTGCCTATTGCGCTATACAGTTTTTTCGTATTAATAGTTGCTATGAGAAGTATTAGTAGTAGTGATAATTTAACTGTTTTTTGCATGTTTATTTGTTTTTCCGTTTGATTATTTCCACCAATTTTTATCAAGTTTGTTTCTTTCGTTTATCTTATCAACTTTTTCTTCCAGTGCCTGTGCAGCATCAACGCCCATTTTATTTGCTAAGATTAACGTTGTAATCAAAACGTCCGCAAATTCTTCTTTAAGTGTTTGTGAGCTGTATCTGTCGAGTTTAGATTTTCTATGAAGTTTTAGTTTGCCCAAGACTTCTTGGCATAATTCGCCCATTTCTTCGTTTAACTTTACGGTGATTGCAAGTATCATCTTTTCATCATCTGCATTGTTGTAATGATCTTTTAATCTGGTTTCTTCTTTTTGAATAAATTTTAATAAATCTTTTATGTCCATTGTTGCTCCTGAATTAGACTAAATAGTAAAGGAATAAGGGTGTGTGAATGCATGAGATAATGGTTTATATGTCCAACTCGTAGGTTTTCAGGGATGTTTTTTAAGTCTTCTTGCTCGCTTATTTCTAGTTTGAATCCCTGGTAAGGTATACCTACCAGAGTTCTATTAAAAATCTTTTTATGTTGTTCGAGAGTTTCTGCGCTTTCCTGAGAGTTTTGGAGGAAATCGTTTAGTACACTAATGTTATATAAAGTCTTAATTGAGCGCATATTTGCATAGACAGGTTCGTGAAATTGTTTAGGTCCGTTGGGACAACCAAATGTTATTGCAAGATATATTGAATTTTCAGGTAAGTTTTGACTTGCTAATCTTAAGGTTATCCCTCCCATGTCATGAGTAACTACGATAATTTTTTCATTGCTATTTTCTTGTCTGATTCTAGCTATATTACTTAAAACAGTTTCTGTTAGGTTTCTTGTAGCGATTTCATTGTCGGAATATTTTACATATTCTACAGTTTTTGCAAATTCATTGTTTTCGGCGGAGCTTTTACATTGTTTGTAGAATTCACCTTCTTGTGTATACCATTTATCATTTTGAGAGTTTGCGCCAGGAACAATTATAATTATTGCATTGGCTTTCTGTTTGATTGATAAGATTAAACAAAATATAAAAAGGGTTTTGGTTAGTTTGTTAGAAGATTTCATATTTTTTCTTTCGGGTTTTGTGGTTTTAAAATGTTTCTTAACTCTTCTAGTTTATTTAATTGTTTAGTATAAAACTTATCTTGATTTATAAAAGCAGAGTATAATTTTTCAGCTTCGTTATAAATATTCTCTGTATTGCATTCACTTTGTAAAAGCTCTTTGCACAGATCTTTATCTGTTAACAAGTTAGGTAGGCCAACGTAAGATTCTTGATATATTAATTTAATGAATAAGCTTGTCAAAAAAGGCACTTTATAGGTAATAATTGTTGGGGTTTTTAATAGAGCTAGTTCAAGCGTATTTGTGCCAGGTTTGCTTATAGCAAGGCAACTTTGTGCAAACTCTTTAAATTTATCTTTCTCGTCTTGAGCTATTGAAATTTTTTCTAAATCTATATTGTTTTGTAGGAGGGCTTCTTTTATTTGGTTTATGGTGTCTGCTTGAAAATATTTAGGAATAGGTAAAATAAACTCTAATTCGGGATGTTTATCGCTAAGCTTTTTAATCACTTGAGCAAATATATCAACCATTGTATCTATTTCAACTTTTCTTGAACCTATGAAAATTGCAATTTTGTTTGTTTTGTTTTCAGATAGATCAAAACATTGTTCAAGCTCTTGGTAATATGGGTATTCCAACCATTTAGCTTTTATTCCCTGATTTTTATACCATTCAACTTCGTTAGGGTGTATTACAATGATTTTATTGCAGTACTCTTTTAGTAATCCGTCTATTCCCCATTTACCCCAGAGCCACATTTCTGGTGGTGCAACATAGGTAATTTTTAATTCCGGTTTTTGTTTTTTTAATGATCGGGCCATTAAGGGATTGATTAATGGGCTATCAACCAGTACTACACGATCAAAGTTATTATCTAAAATATAATTTTTAATCAGTTTAAAGTTCCTGATTATATTAGGTAACTTGGTTATAAAGTTGCCTAGGCCTCCAACTCCTATAGTGAATTCGTTAAAATTTTTATAAATTTGAGCTCCTGCTTGTTCTAGGTTTTGCCCGCCCATAGCCTGGCATGTGATCTCTGGGTTTTTATCTTTTAATTTATTCAGGTACCATGCGCCTATGCGGTCCGCTGATGGAACCCCTGTTAAGATAAAGCATTTATTTGTTTTTTGTGCATTGATTGGGAATGTTGCTATTAGGGTTATTAATATTAACAATAAAAGATTTTGTTTTTTCATTTTTTTTAGCCTCTATTAAAGATTTCTTAATTTGTGTTATGTAACTTATATATATTTTTAATAAACTGCAAACTACTTTTTTTGCATGGGCATTAAAATGAGAGATAGGCTGTTATAGCACAAAGAACATTTAAAAAGTTTTATATAACAAAGGCATCGGGAGAAAAAGAGCTATTTGATATAAACAAGCTAAAAAGATCTCTCAGGAGAGTTGGCGACGGATAAGATTATAAAAAAAGCCCCGCAATTAAGCGAGGCCTATTTTTGAATTTAAAATTCAGCGTGACCAGGGTATCTAGGAAATGGGATAACATCACGAATGTTTTCCATGCCTGTAGCAAATTGAACAAGACGTTCAAAGCCTAAACCAAAGCCAGCGTGCGGCACACTGCCGTACTTGCGTAATTCAAGGTACCACCAGTATTCTTCTTTGGATAATCCAAGTTCATCCATTCTTTTTTCTAGTACGTCTAATCGTTCTTCTCTTTGTGAACCTCCAATTAGTTCTCCAACGCCTGCAACTAAAACATCCATTGCTGCAACAGTTTTATTGTCATCGTTCATGCGCATATAAAAAGATTTTATCTCTTTTGGATAGTTAATTAGTATTACAGGTTTTTTAAAGTGTTCTTCGGCTAAATATCGTTCATGCTCAGATTGTAAGTCTTTGCCCCATTCAATTGGGTATTCAAACTTTTTGGGAGCATTTTTTAGGATCTCTATAGCCTTTGTATAATCTAGTCTTTCAAATGGCGTGTTGATTATATGATTTAATTTTTCTATTAAACCCTTTTCTATAAACTTACTAAAGAAAGCCATATCTTCTTTGCAGTTCTCTAGTACATAATTCAAGCAGAACTTTAAGTATTGCTCTGCGCAATCCATATCATCTGTAAGATCAGCAAATGCCATTTCAGGTTCTATCATCCAGAATTCTGCCAAGTGTCTTGATGTGTTAGAGTTTTCAGCTCTGAATGTTGGCCCAAAGGTATAGACATCACATAAAGCGCTTGCATAGTTTTCTGCTTCAAGCTGACCAGAGACTGTTAAAAAGGTAGGCTTTTCAAAAAAGTCTTTTGAGTGATCAATTTCACCTTTATCTGTTTTGGGAGGATTTTTAATATCTAAAGTTGTGACTTTAAACATTTGTCCTGCGCCCTCACAGTCTGATGTTGTAATAATAGGTGTGTTTATATATAGATATCCGTTTTCCTGAAAGAATTTGTGTGTTGCATAGGCAAGTGCACTTCTTACTCTTGTTACGGCTCCCATTGTGTTTGTTCTTGGGCGCAAGTGTGCAATAGTTCTTAAAAATTCAAGGGAGTGACGTTTTTTTTGTAATGGATAGTTTTCCGGATCACTCTCTCCAACAACTTCTATCTTTGTAGCATGCATTTCAACTGCTTGTTCTTTGCCTGGACTTTTTACCAGAGAACCTGTTGCTGCAATTGCTGTGCCTGTATGAATACGTTTAATTGTTTCTTGGTAGCTTTCTGTTTTTTCATCTGCAACAATTTGTAAGCCAACCATATTTGAGCCATCGTTTATTGTTATGAACGAAAACTCTTTTGGTGATCTTACGCTTCTTACCCAGCCTTTAATTGTTACTGATTTACCAATATCAGCTTCTTTTAATAGCTTTATTTTTGTACGCATAATTATTTCCTTCTAGTTTTTTAAAAAATGAATAGACTATTATATCCCTAATATCATTATTTGTTAAAAAGTAGGTTTTATTATATGAAAAAATTGATTTCTATCTTATTTATACTTATTTATTCTGTGTCTTTTATTCAAAGTATGGTTATTCAGACGGGTAATACTGCAATTGTTTGTAGTATTACCAAAATTGGTCAGATTGAAATAGCTAATTTGTTTAAAATAGATAAAGATGATTTTTCTGTAAGCGAAAAGCTTACGGAGTTGTTAAGAGACAAAGTCTGTTTTTACAAGCTTTCTATACAAAATAATTTAGACATGCCTATTTATGTGAATTCTTATAATTGTGTAAAAGGTGAGCAACAAAAATTGATTGATAGTTATCTAGTTAAAGATTTTTTTGCGAAATATCCAACCGGTGGAATGTGTGGAGCGTTGAGAGAGAATTGTTGGCTTTCAATAATATGTTTCTTTTCGACCCTTGTTGTTCCTGTGGTATTAATTGGTACAAGCTTTATTCCAACACAAATTGATGGTTGGAGAAAAACTTGGAGGATAGTGGCAGGTGTTTTTGGAGCTTGTGGTGTTGGCTTTTCTGCTTATTTGGCTAAAAAGTCGTCTGATTTCATACCTAGGCGAAATAGAATAGATAAGGCTTTCAAAGGCTTTTTGAAACAAAATACAGAGCTTGAAATAGCTAGCAGTTCTAAGGCTTGGTCTTTAGTTTGTATAGAAAAAGAGTATGAAGATGTTTTTGATCGCTGTTGTGAGACTGGTGAGGTTTACTTGAATTACGTTTTTGAAAAAAATAGTTTGTTTCAAAAGTCGCCAACTATTCTAGATCCAGATTTAATGACAGAACAAACCCCTTTACGATCCGTAAAGGTTTAATGAATTGACTTCTTTTTAAGCTTTTTGATACGGTCTCCTGAGGTATTGTTACTTATTAACTTCTAAATCAAAAGTTTAAATTATGATTCTTACAGATATCTTAGAAAAAAGTGCAGCCCAGTATCCAAATAGTTTGGCTCTTACAATGAAGATGGGTTATCGAACTGTAAATCTAACTTATAAACAGGTTTATGATCTTGCAAAACAAGTAGCATTATTTCTTGATGATAACAATATATATAAAGGGGATAAGGTCATAATCTTTGCTCCAAACTCTCCATATTGGGGTATTATTTTTTGGGGTTGTTTATTGCGCGGAGTAATAGCGGTTCCTGTTAACATTCAAAGTACTTCTTCTCAAATCAAAAAAATTATAGATCAAACAGAACCAAAGCTTATCTTTAAGAGTAAATTTCTAAAAAGAGATTTGCCTGAAAGCTTAAAAAGCTTTGATATTGAATCTCTAGATGGTTTGGTTGCAGATTATGATTCCAACGATTTTGTGAAGACAAACGTTTCTCCTGATGATCTAGTTGAGATCTTATATACTTCTGGAACAACAGGAGATCCAAAAGGTGTTGAGCTTACTCATAAAAACTTAACCAGCAATACTGAGGCCATATCAAAGATTTTTAATTTAAAGCCTGCTAGAGATATAGTGCTTTCTATTTTGCCCCTAACTCACATATTAGAACAAACAATTGGTTTCTTTGTGGCCTCTTATTATGCAACACATATAGTGTATGCACATTCTTATGCAGCGATTCTTGATTTGATGCAAGAATATAAGGCTACAAAGATCTTGGTAGTTCCTGAATTCTTAAAGGTTTTCTTGTCTAAAATAAAAGCAGAAGCTCAAAAGCAGGGCAAGCTTAAAGCCTTCAATAAGTTATTGGCTTTATCTTGCAAGTTAAACAACAAGTTTATATCGCGTTTGTTATTTAGGCCCGTACACAAAAACTTCGGAGGAAAGCTTGATAGCTTTATTTCTGGAGGTGCATTTTTAGATCCTGAATTAGAAAGAGAATGGAACGCTTTAGGTTTTAGCGTTTTACAAGGTTATGGCCTAACAGAAACTTCACCTGTTGTTACATGTAATACATATGACGAGCATCGTTTTGCTTCTGTTGGTAAAGCCTTAAGTAATGTTGAGGTAAAACTAGATGATATTGGGCAGGTATTAGTTAAAGGACCAAATGTCTTTAAGGGTTATTTTAAAAACGAGGAAAAGACCAAAGAATGTTTTACCGATGCTGGATGGTTTAAGACAGGTGACATAGGAGAATTAGATAAAGACGGTTTCTTGTTTTTAAAGGGGCGTCAAAAATATGTAATTATTGGTCCCGGGGGACAAAATGTGTTTCCTGAAGATATTGAGATTGAACTTGATAAGATTGAAGGTGTAAAAGATAGTTGCGTGCTTGGTGTGCCAAAAGATACCGGACATATAGAGGTGCATGCTGCTTTACTATTAGAAGACAAGAGTTTAGATCCAGAAAAAATTATAGAGCAGGCTAATAAGGATCTTGCAAGTTATCAGCAGATTACAGGTTGGACGGTTTGGCCAAAAGAAGATTTCCAGCGTTCTGCAACAAGAAAAATAAAGAAAGAGTTGGTTTTAGAATTTATTCAGTCAAAAGCTGGGCAAGAAGATTTAGTAGAAAGTGAAACAAAGCATAGTAAGCTTGTTGGTATTTTGAGCCAGGTTTCAGGAGTAAGTTTAGGAAAGATAACTTCTGAATCAAAAGTTATACAAGATTTGAAGTTAGACTCTTTAATGTTAGTAGAATTAGCATTAAGAATAGAGCAGGATTATAGTAGATTTATAGATATGTCTTTAATAAAACCAAATACTACTATAGAACAATTAGAAGAGATCATAAAAATACATAAGCCAGTAGTTAAGATTAAGCTAAATAAGTGGCCACGATCTTGGTGGGCCAAGGCTATTAGAGTTGTAGGGCAATTTAAGGTTATTCTCTTTTATAGAATGTTTATCAAAATCAAGGTTCAGGGAATTGAAAATCTAAAAGACTTAAAGTTTCCTGTGATCTTTATGCCTAATCATACAAGTTATGTTGATCCTCTTCTTGTTGCAATGTCTTTACCATATAGTATTAGGAAAAACATATCTTTTGCGGCGGCCAAAGATGTTCTTTATGGTTTATATAAATATGCGGCATGGCTTGCAGATCTATTATTCAATTCTTTTTGTTTACCAAGAAGAAATGGTGAGGGTATACGGTTTGGTTTAGATAATATGGGTAAGCTGTTAGATATGGGATATTCGGTTGTCGTTTTTCCTGAAGGCCAGATGAGTTTGGATGGTAAATTGCTTCCATTAAAAAAGGGTACGGGGCTTATGTCTATTGAAATGGAAGTTCCTGTTATTCCTGTCAAAATCATAGGGGCAGCCGAAATAGTTCCTTATGCAAAAATCATTCCAAGAAAACGAGGCCAAATAATAGTTAAGTTTGGCAAACCTATTAAGTTCGAAAAAACTGATTCTTATGAAAGCGCAAGAAAGAAGATAGAAGCTGCATTGCAAGATCTATAATCTTCTAGTCTTGTATCAAGTGGTGATCTAGGTCTACTATTAGTATAGAGATGTAAGAAGTGGGGACTTTTTGGGGAGGGGAGCCATGGATAACTCAAAACTAATATTGTATTGCTGCTTTTGTCTTATTTTTAGTCTCAATACTAAGGGAGCATATTCAATGTATTATAAGATTGCACATAGGGGTGCCAGTGGGTATGAGCCCGAAAACACTCTAAGATCATTCAAGAAAGCCCTAGATCTAGGTGCAGACATGATCGAATTTGATGTACATATATGTAAGTCAGGTGAAGTTGTCATTATTCATGATGCTAAAGTTAACAGAACTACTAATGGTAAAGGGGCTGTAAAAAGGCTCACTCTTGAACAGTTAAAGCAGTTAGATGCAGGCAAAGGAGAGAAGATACCCTCACTACAGGAGGCTTTGGATCTCATTAATAGAAAAGCTAAAGCTGTAGTTGAGCTTAAAGGTAAGGGTACGGCTGGGCCGGTTGCAAAGATCTTGAAAGAGTATGTTGATAAAAAGGGTTGGGAGTATAGTGACTTTATAGTTATATCTTTTGATCATGAACAACTATATGAGCTAAAAAGTATTGACGTAAATTTTAGGATTGGCCTTCTATTTATTAAGAGACCTAAAGGTATAAGATTGTTTGATAGGAATGGGAACAAAGTCGACCTAATAGATTTGTCTTTTGAATATATAAATTTTGAATTTGTTAAGAAAATGCATGAAAAAGGTATAGAAGTTTTTGCTTATACTGTTAACGAAAAGAGTGATATTTTGAACCTGGGCAATATGGGCATTAATGCGATCACGAGCGACTATCCAGATAGGCTGTAGTGCTTTTTGCCTGTTTGCAAATTTAACTATCTTTTGTCTGATTTTACTTAATTAAAATTTTTTTTAAAAAAAGCTTGCAAAGCTTTAGGAAACCTGTAAGATATTATCATCAACTAACGAACAACACGAACAAACACGAAGAGAAAACAACCGGAATCGAAATGTCTTTGAAATATACGAAACTAAAAAATGTTTAAGATTATCTGAATCTTAAGCGGACCTAAAGTAATTCAATTTTTGAGACGGAGAGCTTGATCCTGGCTCAGAATGAACGCTGGCGGCGTGCTTAACACATGCAAGTCGAA
>CAYVQB010000036.1:3727-10620 GCA_964453985.1 uncultured Pseudomonadota bacterium | reverse complement strand
AAAGTATCCTTTGATGACAAATTAATTATTTTGAATAAACTATTAATAGTATAATGGCTTTTTCTTACAAATAATGGGTGTAAATATTATGGATTCATTCAAAATACGTGAAAAATTCTTAAGTTTTTTTAAAAAAAATGGGCACACAATTGTCCCAAGTTCATCCTTGATTCCAGCACAAGACCCAACCCTACTATTCACAAACGCGGGAATGAACCAATTTAAAGACCTATTCCTAGGTAAAGAAACAAGAAAATATAATCGTGCCACAAGTATTCAAAAATGCGTAAGAGCTGGTGGCAAGCATAACGATCTTGATCAAGTAGGCTTTACAGCAAGACACCTAACATTCTTTGAAATGATGGGCAACTTCTCTTTTGGCGATTATTTTAAAAAAGAAGCCATAAATTTTGCTTGGGAATTTCTTACAAAAGAAATGAAGCTCGATAAAGATAAGCTTATTATAACTATATATAAAACAGATGATGAAAGCTTTGATATCTGGAACAAAGATATAGGCCTACCCCCTGAAAAAATTATACGACTAGGAGAAAAAGACAACTTCTGGCAAATGGGTGACACCGGACCTTGTGGACCATGCACAGAGATACATCTTGATAGAGGCGAAGAACACGGATGCGGAGATCCTAACTGTGGCCCTGCATGTGATTGTGATAGAATTCTAGAGATTTGGAACCTAGTATTCATGCAATATAACAAACAAGAAGACGGGAAACTGATCCCGCTTGAAAAAACAGGTGTTGATACAGGCTTGGGCATGGAACGCCTTGCCATGATTATGCAAGGTAAAGAATCTGTGTTTGAAATAGATTTGCTACAAACTATTACAAGAAAAACAGAAGAATTAACAAAAATTAATTATGATAAAAGCACAGAAGATATTAAAGCTGCCTTTAATGTTTTAAGTGATCATGTAAGATCTGCATCCTTATTAATAGCAGATGGTTGCACACCATCAAATGATGGACGCGGCTATGTCTTACGTAAGATTATAAGACGTGCTGCCCTATTTACACAAAAGCTTTCTGATGATCAAAGACTTTTTACAAAGCTTGCACTTGAATTTATAAATTATATGTGCCCAATTTATCCAGAATTAAAAATAAGCAAAGATTTGATTATAAACTTACTGGATAGTGAAATAGACAAGTTCTCTACTAACTTGATCCAGGGCCAAAACATTCTAGACAAATATATTGCAAAGAACTTAGAAAAAAACAAAAAAGTTTTATCTGGAGAGCAAGTTTTTAAGCTTTACGATACTTTTGGATTCCCTCCCGAACTAACAGAGTTAATATCTAAAGAAAAAGACTTTTCTATAGATATGGCTGGCTTTGAAAAAGAGATGAAAAAACAACAAGAGCAATCTGGTAAAAAGTCAGACAAAAAAGATTTCGTTTTAAATGTTACTGGTAAAATTTCAACAGAATTTGTTGGTTATGAAAAATTAGAAGTAGAAACAAAAATTAATTTCATACAACAAGAAGGTAACTCTCTCTGGATAATAACTAACGAATCACCATTTTATGTTGAATCTGGTGGACAGGTTAGTGATACAGGCTGGCTAAAAATTAATGACAAAATTATTAAGATCTTAAACTTCAAAAAGCTTTATAATACAACAAAAAATCCAGGTATAGCTATAGAAATTAACAACAAAGATCTTGATACAAAATTAAAAATTAACGACCAAGTAACCTGCATAGTTGATTATTACAATAGAATTAATACAACAAAAAATCACACAGCAACTCATTTACTCCAAGCTGCGCTAACACAAGTTGTGGGAACAGGAATTAAACAAGCAGGTTCTTTTGTTAACGATCATAATTTGCGCTTTGACTTCACATATCACAAAGCTTTAACTAAAAAAGAGATTGAACAAGTAGAAACACTTGTTAACCAAAAGATCCAAGATAATATAAAATTAGAAATCTTTTATACAACATTAGAAAAAGCTAAACAAGAGGGCGTTACTGCCATCTTTGGTGAAAAATATAACCCTGAAAATGTACGTGTTATAAAAGTTCCAGGGTTTTCCGCTGAACTCTGTGGCGGCACACACGTTACAAGAACAGGCGATATTGGCTGCTGTAAAATTTTGAGTGAAGTTGCGCTTTCTTCTGGCGTTAGAAGAATCTCAGGCGTTACAGGCCCTGTTGCCATAAAGACTTTTCAGCAAGATTTTGAAACTATAAAATCTTTGGGCGAAACTTTTAAAGTTAAATCAGAAGATGTTCTAGATGCTGTTTGTAAGCAAGGAGATAAACTCACAAAAAGCTTACATGAGATTAAACAACTTAAAAAACAAATTTTACAAACACAGATTCCCGTTTGGCAAAAAGAAGTTACTCAAGCAGGCAAGATACCATTCTTATTCTTAGAACTTGAGGAAGTTGATGGTGGGCAACTAAAAGAAATTAGCCAACAGATTGAAGCTAAATCTCCTGGTTTGTATTTTATGATCGCACCAAACAAGAAGAATGAAGATCAGATTAATTTCTTTGGTTATTTGAGCAAACAATTTGAAGCTGAAGTTAATTTAAAAGAGTTTAGTAAATTCTTAAACAAGAATTTAAATCTTAAAGGTGGCGGAAGCAAAAATCTTATTCAGGGTGGCGGCAATAAACTTGATAGTAAAAAGCTTAAACAAGATATTACAAACTGGTTAAAGCTTATTTAAAGTTAAAATACCCTTTATTATAATAGAAGGCACTACCTGATGTTTAAGACAAAACTATTCTTATTGTTTTTATATTTAACTTCACTATCATGTTTTAAGTTACAAAGCATGAGTTTTGGCGCACAATTTGCTACTAAACAACAAGCAAAGTTAGAGTCACCAAATTCATATGCATTTCAAAAGCCAACAAGAGTTGACCGTGGCACTTCTGAACTTGCTGAACAAATTAAAAATCTTAGATTCCATCCATACAGGAAACCAACTCCTGAAGAAATAGAGCAAACAGAACAAAAAATAGAATCTTTGTTTAGACAAACCGAGAATTTTGAACTCAATAAAAAAATAATCGAACGAGATATTTTAAACTTAATAATTGAACATGCTCAAACCACATATAAACTAAATAAAAATCAACAACAAATACTTAAAAATAAAATTCTTTGTATGCTAAACAACAAAAAGCTTAAATATCAAAAGCTATTACCCTTAATCAAAAAATTTACTTTAAAGTATCCTGAAGAAGAATCCTTCAAAAAAATCAGCGATAGCATATTACATACGAAAAATCACATTAACAGCCAAATAATACGATATTCCAGAGATAACAACAGAAGACAACAAGAAGGAGCGGTTTCTTCTCTTATGCAAATAGATGAAGAAGGAAGAAGGCTAATGCCCCCTCCCCCTTTATTATTACACAGATCAGAAAAACAAGCCCAAACTAGCCATATAATGCATATCCCTTAATTAAAAATAATTGCTATTTGAATTAATCATAATATATACTAGATAACAGGATATGTTATAAGTGTGTTTTATTTTTAAAAAAAGGAGATTTATATGAAAACCAAAAGAAATATCTTATTGCCTGTACTAGCAATGTTATCAATTCTAGGTACTGCTAATTGTAAAAATATTTCACCAAGCGATACAAAAGTATCTATAACCAATCATACAGATAAAGAAGCAAAATATATAAGAGTGAAGGTAATGCTTGAAAACCAAGAAGGCAAAATAATGAGGGGTTCTGTAAAGCTTATAAACATAGACCCAGGCAAAACCAAAGAAGTGAATTTGCTTGATGCAACAAGAAAAGTTGATGAAAAAGGAAAACATGCAAAGAAAAAAAGAAGCGGTAAAGAAGAGTCACGAAAAAAAATTACAGAAATGTTAAAAGGACCATATAAAGAACTTAGAGTTATTAAAGTTAGAGCAGACTTTGCTGATAAAAAAGAAGGTAAGCGTGTTGGCGGCCAAACTGCAAAATTTAAGAAAAAGAGCGGCTGTATATCTGACCATTATTACCTAAAAAAGGCAATGTTCTTTAATTTTAAAGATAAGATTAACAAGAAATGGAATAAAAACATTCACTTATACAAAGTTACCACAACTGAATAGTTGAGTAATTAAATATAACTTATCCTAAAATGAATAGGCGTAGCATACATATGCTACGCCTATTCATTTTATATCTAGCTAATCACAAATTTATCTTTTTTATAATCAACTTCAAACTTCTTCTTTTCAGGATGTTCCAAAATCTTAGTAGCAAGAGGGCTGATCAAATAGTGCTGGATCGCACGTTTTAAAGGGCGTGCGCCAAACTCTTTAACATACCCAAGCCTAGCAAGCTCATCAACAACACCCTCATGTATCTCAAGCTCAATACCCTTTTCTTTCATACGTTTTTGTAAAAGAGCAATCTGAACATCAACAATCTCTGCCAAATTAGATTCAGTAAGAGACTGAAAGAAAACCGTTTCATCAATTCTATTCAAGAATTCAGGCCTAAAGTTTTTGTGAAGTAATTTCTCTATTTCAATTCTGACTTTATCATCAATTTTACCAGCAGCCAGAATTATATCTGAACCAATATTAGAGGTCATAATGATAATACAGTTTTTAAATGATACCTTGCGTCCCTGAGAATCTGTTAAATGACCTTCATCAAGTATTTGTAAGAAAATATTAAAAACATCAGGGTGAGCTTTTTCTACTTCATCAACCAATACAACACTATAAGGATTACGCCTTACCTGTTCTGTCAGCTGGCCACCTTGCTCATAACCAACATACCCCGGAGGCGCACCAATAAGCTTGGCTACCGCATGTTTTTCCATAAACTCAGACATATCTATTCTGATCATCTTATGCTCGTCATCAAAGAGATAATCAGCAAGAGTTTTTGCAACCTCTGTTTTGCCAACACCTGTTGGTCCTAAAAATAAAAATGATCCAATAGGTCTATTTGGATCAGCAATACCAGCTCTGTGAATTCTTATAGTATTTGCAACTTTACTTACAGCTTCATCTTGGCCGATAACTCGTTTATGCAAAACTTCTTCCATCTTTAAAAGCTTTTGGCCTTCATCTTCTTTAAGTTTTTCAACAGGAACTTTAATCCATCGAGACAATACTAAAGCAATATCATCTTCATCAACTTCTTCTTTAATCAAGTGTGCACCCGATTCCTTTAAAGCTGTTTGTTCTTTTTCTAATTGACCATGAAGCTTTACCAGAGTACCGTATTTCACTTTAGAAGCTTTTGTAAAATCACCTTCACGTTCAGCTTGTGCAAACTCAATATTTGCACGTTCTATCTGTTCTTTTATTTTTTGAATAGCATCAAGAGGCTTTCTTTCTGATTCCCACTTATCAAGAAACTCTCTATTCTTTTCTTTTAGATTACTAAGCTCCTTTTCAAGCTCACCAAGTCGTTTTTGTGACTCTTCATCTTTCTCTTTTGAAAGAGCTACTTTTTCTATCTCAAGCTGCCTAATCTTTCTTTCTAATTTATCCATCTCTTCAGGCTTAGACTCTATAGCCATCTTCACACGTGCAGCTGCTTCATCTACCAAATCTATAGCCTTATCTGGTAGAAATCTATCAGGTATTAACATGGCAGCAAGCTTTGCAGCTTTAACTAATGCTTGATCTTTAATTCTAATTCCATGGTGCAATTCATAACGTTCTTTTAGTCCACGTAAAATAGAAATTGTATCTTCAACTGTTGGCTCAGGAACTTCCACTCTCTGGAAACGTCTTTCAAGCGCTGCATCCTTTTCTATGTATTTTTTAAATTCCATTATAGTTGTTGCACCAACACAATGTAATGTTCCTCTTGCCAATGCTGGCTTTAAAAGATTTGATGCATCCATGCCACCTTCTGCAGCACCAGCACCAACAAGCATATGTAGCTCATCAATGAACAATATTATTTTGCCTGATTCTTTTTCTATCGCAGTTAAAATTGACTTTAAACGTTCTTCAAATTCACCACGATATTTTGTCCCAGCAATCAAAGACCCCATATCAAGAGCCAAAATCTTACAACCTTTTAAGGTTATAGGAACATCATCGTTTACTATTCTTTGTGCGATACCTTCTATGATTGCAGTCTTACCTACACCAGGATCACCAACTAATACTGGATTATTTTTTGTTCTACGAGAAAGAATTTGAATTACTCTGCGAATCTCTTCATTTCGGCCTATAACTACATCAAGTTTTCCATCTGATGCCATTTTTGTTAAATCTTGGCAATATTTTTCTAGAACTTGATGACTGCCTTCTGCTTCTTGTGTCTTCACGCTTTCTCCTTGTCTTAGGTTATTTACCCAATTCAAAACCTTTTGATAAGTAAAATCACTTTGTTTGAAAAAGTTTATTATAGTTTGTGGTAGACTGCCAGTTTGTACAAAATTCAAAAGACATACATCCAAACTTATATATTGGTCCTTTAAAGCTTGTGCTTGCTTGTCACACTCTTGTAAAAATAATTGAAAATTTTGATCTACTGCTGGCTGTGCACCCGTTACCTTGGGTAGTTTAGAAAGTTCTTGAGAAACAAGATTAGCTAGTTCTTGTGTATTCAAGCTTGTGTGATTAAAACATGACAAGCAATACGCGTTTTGTATAGCTGCTGCTAGTAAATGCGATACTTGTAATGTTGAACACTGTTCTTGCTGTGCTAAGATAAAAGCTTCTTGTATTAGCTGAGAAAAGGCGTTAGTGAATTTATCTGCATTCATGGTCTACCCCTAAAAGCACCGGGGCATCCGCCCTGTGCTACTTAAGCTGGCCCGCTCCCGCGGGCATCTATTAAACAACTTATTTAAACTTTATGCCCGCGGGAGCGGGCCATCATACACTAGTGCAGGGCGTATGCCCCTTGCACTTTTTTAGTATA
>CAYVQB010000036.1:0-3627 GCA_964453985.1 uncultured Pseudomonadota bacterium | reverse complement strand
AAAGCTTTTAATACCATAAGCCCTACTTGTTTTGATATTACTAGAAAAAGCAGGGTCAACACATAAAACAGCTTTTCTGTTATTATCCCAACCAACAATAACAATAAAGTGCCCATTTTCATAATTCTTGGCACCGCCTCTTATTGCACCCCTAATACTAACAGCAACGGGTATACCACTTTTAAGTTTTGAATAAAGTTCTTGAAAATCGTTAAGCCGTTCAATTCGAAAAAAGCACTTTTGCTTGCACGAATCATAAGCTTGTGCAACATCCAGAGGCCAATTGCCATAAATATTTAAATGATTGTCATAAACTTTATCAGAAAAATCTACTATATATTTTTTAAGATCACCCTTATTTTCAAGAAAATAATTAACTATAATACTTGTTGAAGTAGGTGCACACAAGCCCCAATATCGTTCATGAATTCCTTTTAAAACCATCTGAGACTGCTTACGGACAGGAATGGGCTTGATTGTTGGAAGATCAATTTTATCTTTTTTAACTGAAAATTTGTGTAAATCTGAGCTATTTACAAATAAAGCTTTTAGATTCTTTATATCAGCTCCATTTTGGGCCACAACTCTAACTCTAAACCCAGTAGCTCTTCTGCCCCTTTTTAGCTGCACTTTATTATAACTAGTGTTTACAAAATAATCCCTTGAGTATCCATAAGTTTTTTGTGTATTAGCTCCCCATTCAGCAATCTTATGCCAATTAGACCAATAACTATGCTTCACACTAATATAAAAAGAAAATGCCCCTTTTGCGGGACGCAAAGCATTCCAAGAAAGTATAAGTTCATTAAATGGTGTTACGTTCTCTTTTTGCCAAATATAAGCATTTTTATTTTCACCATTTAAAACTTTGGCATTTATTACATTTGAATAAGTATTGGAAAATTTACTGTTTATGTTATTTCTTGGAACTCTTGCTACTGTTGCTTTTGGAAATAAGCTAAACTGAAACAACAAAAGAAAAATCATAGATAAAAACGATAATTTGCTCACTTTACTCCCCCTCAAACCCCTTGAATCGCTTATCACTTTCCCTCGCTATTTACCAACACAAAAATCTGAAAAAACTCTATCTAGAAGTTTTTCTGTCACATTACGACCTGTCAATTCAGATAATCTTTCCAGAACTTCCTTTAAATGATAAGCAGTTAATTCATATTCTATCTGATTATCACACATAATTTCAATAAATTGTAATTTCTTTTCTAGCTCTAAAATTAAATTATATTGCCTCTGGTTAAGCAAAAAAGGGGAATCAACCCTTAAAAAAATATCCTGAATCTTTTCTTCTATTTTATATTCTAACTCTTTTATTCCAGTTTTTTTTAGAGCAGAAACTTTTATAACTTTTTGATTTTCCAAAAAGTCTAAATTTTCTAAGACTGTATCGCCTTGAAGATCTGCTTTGTTTGCAATAAAGATAATCTTATCTTTATATTTTGCAATTATTTGCTCATAAATTTCTTTTTGCTGTTGCGTAAGCTTTTTTGATAAATCAAAAACAAGCAAAATGATATCCGCAATGGCAGCCTGCTGCCAAGAACGATCAATACCTTCCTGCTCTATAATATCTTCAGTTTGTCTAAGTCCGGCAGTGTCTGTTAACATCCAAAAATTACCATTTTTATAGATAGAACATTCAATAGAATCTCGAGTTGTGCCCTCTATATTTGTAACAATGGCACGATCTTTTTTTAATAATGCGTTAAACAGAGTGGATTTACCTAAATTTACACCACCAATAATAGAGATTTTGAGACCATTTTTTATCTGTTGTTGCTGATTGAAATTTTCTTTTACGTCTTTTATATTAGATAAAATCTGTGAAATGCGATCCTTAAAAAGCTTATCTATAGCCAAATCTTGTTGCTCTTCTTCTAAAAACTCAAAACTGCTTTCTGCAATACTTAACAAACCTACAATATCGTTTTCTATTTCAGATAAATAAGAAGACAAACTGCCTTGTAATTGAGACATAGATTTACGTAAAGCTAATTCAGTTTGGGCCGTTATAATATCATTAATAGCCTCAGCCTGAATCATGTCTATTTTTTCATTCAAAAAAGAACGCTTTGTGAACTCACCCCGATCAGCCAGCCTTGCTCCAGCAAGAATAGCCTGACCTAAAATAGATTCAATAATAAAAGGATTGTTATGACAATTGATTTCTATAGTATCTTGACCAGTAAAGGTCTTGGGAGCTTTCATAAGAAAAAACAAAACTTCATCTATTATTTCTTTTTTAGAATCAAAAGAAATAACATAACCATGATGAATAGTATGTGTTGGCAAATCTTGCAGTCTTTTGCCCGATGATAGTTTTGCAATCTTATCTGCGATAGGCACAGAATCCTGTCCGCACAGACGCAATATGGCTATTGCACCACTACCTTTTGGCGTGCAATGAGCAATTATTGATTCCTGATCATTGGTCAGAAAATTTTTATTATTTTGCTCCATCAAACTTAGAAGACTTTGAGTGGATAATCAAATAATAATTCTTGAATTTCTTCTTATGCTTTTTTTTCAAAGATTGCATTAGAAGGTGCGATAACCCAATAAAGAACATTTTTTCGGCATCTTCTTCTTTTAAAACTCTTTTATCAAGAAAAACCTTTAACATTTTTTGCTCAGGCTTAATCTCAAAATTGGTATTCATGCCCATCATCTTAAGCATATCGCCCAACCATAAAGAAATATCGTTAATATATTCTTTTTCCCAAGCCACAAATTGCTCTTTTGGTTGAAGCTTATTCTTAAGACCTTGGCCTGGCTGTTGTTTTGCCGGCATTTCTCTTCTTGGTTGTACTGTCTCTTTCTTAAACCCTTTATATCCTAATTTTTCTTGCTCATTTTCTGTCTGTTTTTTTGGGTCATAGCTAATAGAGATAACAGCAGGTCTTTTTACGGTTCCCCAAAAGTTTTTCTCACCAAATTCCAAAATTTTGATGCTAAATTCCTGGGGTCTTCCTGAGTTCTCCCAAGCCTTTTGTGTAGCTTTAATAACGGAAGAAGCTTCTTGAAGCATTAGTTTCATCAGATAAAATCCTTTATACAAATACAAATATAATAATAAAACTACGATAAAAATCTTACAAATAAATAAGCAATATTAGGGTTCGCTTAAACTATAGAAGTAAGAACAATATTATTTTAATTAAATTAAAAAGTTTAATAAAGCTATAAGAAATCGTAACAAAATTAGATAACTATAGCAAATGGAGCGGGAAACGGGATTCGAACCCGCGACCCTTGCCTTGGCAAGGCAATGCTCTACCACTGAGCTATTCCCGCATATGAAATCAAAGAATTTAAAGTAAATCTATATGTAAAATTAAATTCTGTCAATTACTATATTTATAAACACGTCTAAAAAATTAAATACCCGCTCGACTGATAAGCACAAACGGGTATTTAATAATACTATTTAAACTATTTCTGCTAGCTCAATATCAAAAACAAGCTCTTTGCCTGCTAATGGGTGATTAGCATCTAAAGTAACGTGTGTATCTGTAATACCAGTAATTGTAACAATAATAGGAGCTCCGTCTTTAGGACGAACTTCCAATTGACGACCAACTTCAGGCTTTACATCAGTAGGAATTTGAG
>CAYVQB010000035.1:0-10710 GCA_964453985.1 uncultured Pseudomonadota bacterium | reverse complement strand
AGAAATTATTTGTTTGGATACTTTTTATGGAATTGATCCGAAAAAAGTCCCTGAAAATAAAAGTTCTCAATATGAACATGAAAAAGAAATTGCAAAAACACTTGAGAATCTTTATAACGAGTATCGCAATGACCAATTTACCAAACAGATAGTTCTTAAATTTGGCCATATTGAAATCGAGCTTCCAATTGAGCCCGAGAATGAAATTAATTCTGAAATAAATAATAAACAACACATTCAAACAAAAACCGATCGTTACGCACTTTTTGAGCTTGCAGTTAATATTAGAAAAAGCGACAAAGGTGTATATTTTGTTCACGCCATTGACTCTACTGTCAAAATCAATGTTGGCATGCTAGAAACAATTCTCGGCGAAAATTTATTCTTTCAGCTTTTGGAGGAAATGGGCATATATGAAAACAATCAGAACCTTAATTTGCCCATGCCTAATGTAGAGGTTTTTACAAATATATGGCACAACATTAAGTCAAAATTACGCCTTGTAAATGCAAGCTTTGATGAAAATTCATTTTTATTAGAGGACCTAAAAATTGATTTATGTCCACGTACAAATTTCTTTCTTACTGAAGATCTAATGAAACTCTCAAAGCTACCGGAAGAACAAGTTAATCACACAGCACTTACAAGCTGGACAAAGAATGATGAATTAAACATTAAAAATGATATACCAAATGAAAAAGATCTATACTTTCCATTTTGCTATGACAAATCGCAACTTGCTACATTATCAATTCTTGGCAATAAGGCAGCAATTATTCAAGGACCTCCTGGGACAGGAAAATCTGAGACTATATCAAATATACTTTGTCATTTGGCTGCAACTGGAAAGCGCGTTCTTTTTGTAAGTCAAAAGGCGCAAGCTCTTAAAGTTGTAAAAAACAAACTCAAATCACTTAAAATCAAATATTTGTTTGGTTATCTTCCTAATTCAAACTCAACTCATCTAGAAAAAGCTGATAAAGATGATGCTATAGCGCCACAGCTGAGCGCTCTTGGCGCTCACATTGAAAAGCTTGAACTACAAAGTAAAATAAAAAAACCACTTGTGACAGAAATTGTTGAGAAGAAAGCAAAATTACGAAATGAACAAAATGAAAACATTGCAATACAGAGAAAGTGTTATCAGCTTGAAAAAGAACAAAAGCAACTTAAAGAATATGAATGCTGTAACATCTCAAACCTTAAATGCTTTGCAAATAATTTTTCGCCTGAAATTTACCAGAAAATAAAAGTTATCCATACAACAATAAACAAGCTACAAATAGAGTTAACACAAATCACTAATTCTGAAAAAAACGATTCTAGTAAATTTTCTTTTGACTTAAATACTTCTGGACATAAATATTCAAATATTCTCAGAATGCTTGAAGAAAAGATATTGATAAAAACCGTAGGGTTAGAAGCAATTCAAACAAAGATCGCAAAATCAGCTTGCAGAAACCAACAATATGAATCCTTAAAAGAAAAATTTAAATTAGATAATGTTTTTCGTGTATTTAATCCAGAAAAACTTGCATATACAAATGAAATATTAATCATTAAAAATGATTTAGCTAAAACAGCTTATGATGGTCATTTTAAGCCATTGAAAAAGATAAACAACATAATGAGAAGTTTCAGACTTAGACACCAACTTGCAAAACTTCCTAGAGAGTTTCGTGATTATATACACAGTTTTATTTCAATGGATGTATCTAGACGTCAAGTAAATGAGTTTATGGATACTATTTTTGAATATTTTTGTTATTGTGATGATAAAAAAAATGTTCAAAATAAAGAAAATCTAATCCTTTCAGTGCTATCTTCACAATTCAAGATATTTGAAAATGATTTAACACCAAAAATTAATCAATGGATTCTAACAAACCTATGTGTATCCAATATCCCGTTAAAACAAATTCAATTTCGACTTAAAAACCTTATCAATTACTTTATACATAGTGAAAAGAAAGTAGAGCTTACTTGTTTAGAAAAAAAACTTAATGATGAGCTTATTATTTGCGGACTTTCATTAAATAATTTTCTTTGGATAGATCAAAAAATCAATAACATGGGTACTACGCACTTAGAGACAATCAAGGTAAATATTTTACGCATGCAAGAAGTTAAATTTGAGCTTGAAAAAATCATTACAACAAAAAGCGTAAGCAGCTTTAACGGTGAAAATACAAAATCCATAGAAGAAGATAGAAAAAAACATGTTTGCTTACACATCCAAAATATCATCAACCAAAACATTCTTAAAAAATGGAATGGTATCACCATAAAACAAACTGTCAGAAAATTAGCTAGTGCTTTTGGAAAATCAAAAAAGGCCTTTAAAACATTTGATACTCTTCGTAAAAACAGTTCAAATTTTAAAGATATCTTAGACTTGATTCCTGTTTGGATTATGGAGCTTGACGATGCAAGTCGGATTATTCCTCTTGAAGCATGCCTTTTTGACTATGTAATTTTTGATGAAGCTTCGCAATGTAATATTGCCTATACGCTTCCAGTTATGTATCGAACAAACAGAGTATTGTTTGTAGGCGATAGCGAACAGATGCGAGACAGCACAGGTATGTTCAAATCAAATCGAGATTTTGATGAATTAGCGCGTCGCTACCAAATTCCAGAAGAAAAACAAATAAAATGTAGCGGCTCTGCCATACAATCTGTTTTAGATATGGCATATAAGCGAGGTTTTATGGATAAAACACTTCGCTATCATTATCGCTCACCTGCTGAATTGATTGGATTTAGTAATAAACATTTTTATAAACCCAAAGGCAAAGAGCTTATTACGGTTAACAGCAACTACCTGACATATAAAGATACAAATCGCATAATGCTTGTTCATCAAGTCAAATCTGATTGGAGTGATGAAATTTCAGACAACATAAATGTTGCTGAAGCAAAAGCAATCTTGGCATTGTTTCAAGAAATGCGTAAAGATGATTGCTATAAAGATAAATCAATAGGAATCCTAACTTTTCTAAATGCCCAAGCCACTTATATACGCAAACTCTTTGAAGACAATGGCTTCAAAGAAGAACTTGATAATTACAAAGTAAGCATTATTGATGGTATCCAGGGTGATGAAAAAGAAATTATCATATATTCATTTGTTATCAGGCATCCAGCCCAAAAAAACAAATATGTCCCACTTACAGGCGAAGATGGTGACATAAGGGCTGATATAAACAAAGGACGAGTAAACGTTGCTTTTTCTCGTGCCAAATTACAAGCACATTGTTTTATCAGTTTGCCTATTTCAGAAATGCCTGATAAAATTTGGCTCAAAAAATATCTTGAGTATGTTATGGAAAATGGAGAAGTTAAATTTTGCTCAACAGACCTTAAGCGATTTGATTCCTATTTTGAAGAAACGTTTTTTAGACTTTTATCTACCCACCTAAAAACAGGTTTTAAAATTCAAAATCAAGTTGAAAGTTGCGGATTTAAAATCGATTTTGTTCTTACAAATACAACTAATGGAAAACGTATTGCGATTGAATGTGATGGTCCTTGCCATTTTGAAGATGAAGTCGATGAGGCCATCGGTATCAATACTGAAAGTGATGAAGAGCGTCAACGAATATTAGAATCAGCTGGATGGCGATTTTTCAGAGTTAAATATTCTGACTGGATAAATACTACATTCGATAAAAATGGTGTGATTAAAACCTTAATAGATTTATTGAATTAACTAATAAGTTATGCTAAACGCAAATTAATGGGGTTATTTATATGAACAAAATAAACGAACAATTAATCTATTCCCCATCTGATCTAATTAAATTCATGGAATCAGACTTTATTACTTGGATGGACAGATATAATTTAGAATTTCCCGAGCAAATAAAGCCAGATGATTCTGATACATATCTAAAAATATTACAAGATAAAGGCCATAAACATGAGTATGACTTTCTAAATAAATTAAAAGAACAAGGCAGAAAAGTCACAGAAATCGATGATTCGAAAAATCGATTAAAACCTTCTTGTACGACACTAAAGATAATCAGAAAACACATGCCATTCATTAAGCCAATTGCAACAATGATAAAACAAATCTATACCAATATTTTTGGGATTAAACACTTAGAACCCCAAGGTCCTAGCAGTTATGCAGATACAAAAAGTGCAATGGCAGCAGGTGATGACATCATCTATCAAGCAAATTTAATTAATAATAATGAAGCGAATAATATTATTTTTTCTGGCTATGCAGATTTTTTGTTTAAAAAAATAGAAGGTGCCTCAAAATTAGGAAATTGGCATTATGAACCATGGGATACAAAGCTTGCCCTAAAAGCAAAGCCTTACTTTATTATTCAGCTTTGTTGTTACATAGAAATGCTTGAATCTATACAAGGCATCAGGCCCAAACACCTTCATGTGGTACTAGGCAATGGTGATAAAAAATCTTTTCGCACTGAAGACTACTTTTATTTTTATGAACAACTAAAAAGTTCATTTCTACAACAACAAAAAAACTTTAATCCTAATCAGCCGCCAGAACTGATTGGTCTTGAAAATTATGGACGTTGGGCTAGCCATGCTGAAAAAATCCTTAAAGAACAAGACCACTTATGTATAATAGCTAACGTAAGTAAAACACAACTTAAAAATCTGTGGAAAGCGAAAATTTTTACTGTAACACAGCTAGCCAAAACAACCCAAACTCACATACCCGGGATGCCTCCATCTACGCTACAAACATTAAAAAAACAAGCGACTTTACAATTGAAATCTACAGGAAAAACAATCCCAGAATACGAGATTATTTACCCGCAGAAGAACGATCGAAAAGGACTTGCCTTATTGCCTCCATCTTCAGTTAACGACGTATGGTTTGACATGGAAGGCTATCCCCATTTAGAAGGTGGATTGGAATATCTATTTGGGGCTACTCATTTAGATAATAATGGTAACTTAACATTTAAGGATTGGTGGTCACATAATCACCTGCAAGAAAAAAATTCTTTCCAAGATTTTATAAATTGGGTTTATATCCGTTGGCAAAATGATCCCACCATGCATATTTATCACTATGCTCCTTATGAACCAACGGCACTAAAACGTTTAATGGGACGCTATGGAATCTGCGAAGAAAAAATAGATAATCTCCTAAGAGGGGATGTATTTGTAGATTTATATAAAATAGTGAATCAAGGTATAAGAGTTGGTACGCCAAATTATTCACTAAAAAACATAGAGCTCCTCTACAAGAGTAAGGCTCGTACTTCTAAAGTTTCAAAAGCGACAGATTCTATTGTTTACTATGAGCGATGGTTAGAAAACCCCGATGGCCATGACTACAACAGTTCAAAATTACTAAAATCAATTCGTAGCTACAACGAAGATGACTGCGTATCAACAAAACTTTTATGCAATTGGTTACGAGATCTTCAAACACAATCAACAATAAATTATATTGCCAAGCCTGAAAACATGAACGAAAACAAAACACAAGAGAAACTAGTTGATAAAAACAGCGTAAAAGTTCTTGCTCGTAATCTTGCACAAGAACTTTTTGCATCGCTTAAGGTAGGTAATCATTTAACAAAAGAACAAAAAACTTTATCTGAGCTTTTTGCATATCTCTTAGAATTTTATAACCGCGAAGAAAAACCGATTTGGTGGGCAATGTTCGATCGTCACAATATGACAGAAGATCAATTAATAGATGACCCAAACTCTCTCGGTGGCCTCGAACAAACAAAAACCCCTGTACAACTGGTTAAAAATTCATATTTATACGAATACTGCTTTGATCCGGCCCAAGATACTAAAATAAAATCTGGCAGCCGATGCTATTATGCTCATGACTTAAAAACTAGAGCTAATATTGTAAAAATCAATATTGAAGATGGATTGGTACAGATTAAAATTGGACCCTCTAAGCCAATACCACCACAACGATTGAGCTTAATACCTGATGAATATGTATCAGCAAAACCCATTCAAGAATCTATATGCGCAATAATTAAAGAATGGCATGATACAGGTAAATTACCTCAGGCCATTGAAGACTTCTTGTTAAGACGTAGGCCTCACATCAAGAAAAATAGTGATGGTCCTATAATTAGTGGCATCAGACCGCTCGTAGAAGAAGTAGTAAATACAATCAAAAATATGAATAATACAACCTTATGTATTCAGGGACCACCAGGTAGTGGCAAAACATACACAGCAGCGCAAAGCATAGTAGAACTCATACGCGATGGCAAAACTGTGGGGATAACATCAAACAGTCACAAGGCAATAGCCCACCTAATTAATAAAGTTATGGAAAAGACAGAGGAGAAAAATATAGATTTTGCTGCAGTTAAAATTCAAAGCACTCGAGAAAACTTTCATGTAAATAGCGTTAAGGTAACCGCTAAGAATAGCGCTTCTGATATATTTCCGAACAGCCGATTCAAGCTAATTGGCGGTACAGCCTGGGCATTCAGTAATAAATTAGCCAAAGGGCAACTTGATTATTTATTTGTAGACGAAGCCGGACAAGTTTCAATCGCCAATCTTCTCGGTATGGCAGCGAGCACTAAAAACATTGTTTTAATGGGCGATCAGATACAACTCAACCAGCCCATTAAAGGCTCACATCCTGGCGAAAGCGGCAAATCATGTTTGGACTATTTTTTAGGGGAACATCAAACTATACCCAAAGAATTGGGGGTTTTTCTTGATACTACCTACAGGCTGCACCCTGATATATGCAGGTTTATATCAAACACGTTTTATGAAGAACGTCTAAAACCTAAAGCATGTACAAACCAGCGTCAGATCATTTTGTCCAAGAAAAATGATAGCTTAATAACAAAGAAATCTGGCATTTTATTTGTTCCAGTAAAGCACGAAGGTAATAGCCAAAGCAGCAATGAAGAAGTAGAAAAAATAAAAAAGCTGATAAAAGAATTGCTTAAATGTAGTTTTAAAGATCACAAGGCTAGCCTACATAATGAAGCTAGATCATTAACAATTGATGATATTTTAATTGTGGCACCTTATAATATGCAAGTACTCAAAATTAAAGAAATGATACCGCAAGTAAAAGTAGGTTCAGTAGATAAATTTCAAGGGCAGGAAGCTCCGGTTATAATTGTCTCTATGTGTTCCAGCAATACCAATGATTCTGCTCGAGGATTAGAGTTTCTTTTTAGTAAAAATAGGCTCAACGTAGCAATTTCTCGCGCTCAAGTTCTTGCCATTGTTGTAGGTAATCCAGAATTAGCGAATACGTCATGTAACACAGTCAATCAACTAGAACTTACAAATTTATTTTGTAAAATCATATCAGAGGGATAATTGTAGAATTGATTTTCTAAGATATGATATCTTAAAAATCTAGCGGCAAAATAAGCACAAAAAGCAGTCCCCTTTTTGCCACTAGCTAGTTTTCTAGTGTCTTCCAAGCCTCTTAATAATTTCTCCCTGATTAAACTCCTCAATATGACCATAACTAGTAAATGTTGTTAAAGGGTTATTGTGCCCCAAGTTTTGGCTCCAAGCCTTAAATTCCTCAGGCGTTTTGCATAACTCGTAAGCTAATTTCACCAAGGTGTTTCTAAAAGAATGTGGGTTGTAATAGTACAAGTCAGCCGATATAAACGCCTCCTTAACCACATCTCTGATGGATGTTGTCGTTTGCCACGGAGCAGTATCCAACTGATCTCTCTTGAACTGATCATTTTGATCAAGAGCTATCGATGTTTTTGGAAATAATGGTGCTTCAAAGTCAAAAAACTTTTCATTCTTCAAAAATTTTATCCAATCCACAAAAACTTCAGTAAAGTAATCATCGACGGGAAAAAAGTATGTTGTTATTCTTTTGCCGAATTTTGTCTTTACCTCATTTGGATCTTGTTCTACATATCCTTCTTCAAGGAAAATATGCTTTAGTTTAATTGATACTACTGCGTTAACCCTTATGCCTGTGAGTATAAGAAAAGCGATTAAAGCACGATTCCTTTTTTGTATTTCAGTATCTGCTGGCATATTTTTAATTACTCGCAATATCTGGTTCACTGTTGGAAATCTTTTACTTTTTGAACTACGTGCAATTTGTACATCTTTATCTAATAGGTTTAAGTAAGCAATATCTGATAAGCAAATCTTTCTTTTATAGCCATTCTGACTAGATAACCACTTAAAAAAACCTAATAGGAATCTTGTGGTGTGCAATAAATATGTTTTGCTAACAAAATCATTAGTCCTTTGATTCTTTTTTGTTCTTAGTTCTTTTTTAAAAGCTATAGCTGCATCTTTATTAAATAGTTTAAAGCTTTTAAGTTTGGTTGATTGCTCAAACAAATGTACTGCTCTTCTTATGTTATCAATTGTTTTATCTCCCTTTCCATTAGCTTCTTTTTCCCATTCAAAATACTTTCGTTTAATACGTTCGTTCTCAGCATTAAAAGTTGTCATTTTTATACCTCCTTTTTGTCAGTGGTAACGCTGGTGGCATTACATTCTAATAAACGTTCTTCTTGTATCACTTGAACATTAAATAATTTTTTGATCTCATTGATCTTCGTCACTGATCCCAATTTATTCATTTTGGTTCCACATATCACACATATCCCCTTGATCATTAACTTTTTTGAATTAATAACTTTAATTTTTACTACACCTTCTTGTGTCTTTCTTGATTCTTTACACTTGCAACAAAAAAATTCATTTGGACCGGTTTTCTTTTTTATTTGCTTATTCCTTCTTGTTAAAAAATCAAATAAATTTTCGCCAAAAACCAGAAACGGCCTTTCTTGATCTACTCTTCTTAAACCAGATTTATACCAATTATTAACTGTATCAATGTGAACATGAAATAGATCTGCAATATCCTGGGTTAAATAGTTTGCATGTATCTTAATTAATCGCGGATTAAAACGACGTCTGAATTTTTTGACCTTTTTTGTCATTACTTTTTTGTTCATCTTCAATCTCCCATTCAAGTAAAAGTGCAAAAAAATCAATAAGTAGTTTATTATTCTCATGCTGTGATGGGCCTTGAAAAGATAAATCTTTATGAATATCTTTTATGTTCATGGTCAACTCCAAGCAATAAAAAAGCCAGCTTCGATCTATGTAAAGATCAAACTCTGGCTGGCTGGCTACTAGATTAATTTTAAATCTTTGGCTTGCTGGCTAATATTCTTTTTTAATTAATAACAATTTTGAAAACTCTTTATTTGTCTTTAATACATATTCTTTTTTTCCTTTCTTACCTTTAAAAATAATATGGATCGGTAATTGATAATGACATATTTCAATCTTACGAATCTCATCTCTGGTTTCCTTTTGCACACAAAACCCTTTTTACTAAAATTGGTTAAATATATGGACAAAAAAAATTATTTTACATTTTTAAACATCGCCTTAGACTTCCAGTCCTGATTCATATATTCTCCCATACATCTTTGTTTTGGTTTAACTGTTTTATCAATAATAAAGCAAAAATTCTGAAGAATCTCAGCCATGGTTTCCACTGGAATATTTGAAAAATACTTGGTTAATGGTTTTGCCAATCTCAAAGAAAAATCTTTTAACGTTGGGATGTGTTCTTTTCCTTCATTAATAAAGTAAAAATCTGGTCCATTGTAAGAGAATATGTTGCATGTTTTATACTGCTGATCAAATCTGTATCTTAAAAGATCTGGATGTGCGATTAACGTTTCTGCGAAAGAATCTGCATGTAGCTCATTTAAGTCATGCTCCATTTCATTGATGTGATGTTTGCTTGGTATGTATTGTAAATATAGATCTCTTTCGGTATGTAAGAACGCATGTCCCATCTCGTGTGCCAACGTCATTGGATATCTCCGATCATTTGTATGAGGCGATATTGAAGAATCAATTAAGATAAGCTTATCAGTTATAATAGTCTTCCCCAAAATCTTTTCGCCATTTTCATAACCTAAATTGGCGTCATTGATTAGGCGAAACTCACACACTGGATAAAAAACGCAATCATAAATGTCTTGTGCATCAATTACAATATCACCCATACTTTTCCAGCCTTTTTCAGCTATATATATATTCAGACATTGCGTTGCCTTTTCCTCTGGTGCAAAACTAAAAATCTTCACCATCTCCCTTTTTTTTCTTTTGTAATCGATATAAACCAATTGCTCGCTGATAACGTTTATCCAAAGACTCTTCAAATTTCTGAACTTTAATCTCTTTTGCTGACTCAAGTAACTCTTGTTCTTTCAATCCAAAAATACCAGCAAATTTGCAAATCAATTCAGGACTAGGAATTTCACCATGCACTTCAATTTTAGTTATATATGCCGGTGACAATTCATTTCCAAGTCTTTCTATAAATTCCTTTACAGTCCAACCCTTTTCTTTTCTGAAGTCTTGAATCTTTTCACCAAACGTTTTTTTCATAATCATACTCCTGCCAGTAAATTTACTTAATTAGGTTAACTTGTCAAGAAAAAAAATATATCTTGGAATAATAACCACGGTCAAAAAAGTCGACCTTGGTCTTGACCAAAATAATGTTTTATCGGTAATCTCCTTTTAACTGCATACGATTCACATTAGCTCACAGGCTCATAGTCCATGTTACCAATGATTGACTTTATTTCAAATGATTTGAAATTTTCAAAAGGATAAGTTATAAAGTAGTCCAACAGGGGGAGCCATTTTCAGTCTTCGCCTTACGGCAGACTGCGGCTAGGCAGACCATCT
>CAYVQB010000034.1:3189-10790 GCA_964453985.1 uncultured Pseudomonadota bacterium | reverse complement strand
ATGAAAAACAAATAAGTAATCATTTATTAACTTCTGGCATGCCTGACCCTGATCTTATTATAAGAACCAGTGGCTTTTCTCGTTTAAGTAATTTTTTATTATATCAAGCTGCGTACAGTGAATTTATGTTTTTAAATTGTTTATGGCCAGATATTACATTAAATCATCTTGATAAATGCTTGAAGGATTTTAAGGATATAAAAAGAAATTTTGGGAGTTAAAATCCAGAAGGCTAAAAAGGGAGAAAATAGTGAGTAAAACAGTAACAATGCTGGGAGCAGGAGCATTTGGAACGGCCGTTGCAACAATTCTTGCAAACAACAACTTTCAAGTAAACTTGTGGTGCTATGAACAAGAGGTTGTTGATGATATCTTAAATAAACAAGAAAACAGTAGATACTTGCCCGGCATAAAACTGAACTCCAACATAAAACCAACAACAAATATAAAAAAAGCTCTTACAGATAGCCAATGGATCTTTGAAGCTATTCCCATAAAATTCTTACGTAATATTCTAGACCAAACCAAAGAGCATATAACCTCAAAACAAATCTTTATAATACTCAGCAAAGGGATAGAACAAGAAACCCTACTGTTACCATCAGAAATAATAAAAAACAGCCTTGGCAAAGATACAAAAGTTGGCATTATGTCTGGACCAAACTTTGCAAAAGAATTAGCATTAAAGTGCCCATCTGCAACAACAATAGCCTGCGAAGATAAAGATATATCTATAGAACTTTGCAAAATTTTAAAAAATTCATACTTTAAGCCCTACATATCAAATGATTTAACAGGCGTTCAGATTGGCGGAGCAATAAAAAATGTCCTTGTTTTAATTGTAGGAATAGCAAGAGGCTATCAAAGCTCTCAGAACACAATTGCTTTTTTATTAACCCGTGGCTTTTCAGAGATGGCACAACTTTGTAAATTTATGGGCGGAGAGTTCAAGACCATATATGGATTATGCGGACTTGGAGATCTGTTTTTATGTTCAAGCAGCATACAAAGTAGGAATATGAGCGTTGGAACTCTTTTAGGGCAAGGTAAAAACTTGGAAGAAATAAAAACAAAATTAGGAGTTTTGCCTGAAGGCATTAATACAGTACAATCTGTTTACCAAATGATAAAAAAACATAATCTCGATTTACCTATATGCAAGGCTATACACCAAATTATTTTTGAGAATAAACCTTTTGATAATTTTTTAGATGATTTAATGAAACAGGATTCCTGCCAAGAATAAGAAACGTACACCAAATCACATCTGAAAAATTTTACGGAACTCGTTTTCGATAATATCACGATTTCTATAATCACACTTTAAATCAAACTCTTTAACCCTTAGTGTGCCAAAGTTTTTAATAATATAGGGTTTTAATTCAAAATCTAAAAACTTATCAATCGCCCTCTTTCTTTTAAATATACCATAATCAGTAATACTAATACGGCCATCAGGACATGAAGAAATAAACAGCTTATCCTGATAATTTAAATTTTTATTACCAGCTAATACCTGAATACCAGAAAGAAAAATAGAGCTTATAATCAGCAATAAACTAAGAATACAGATTCGTATATTTATTGTTTTAATCTTTTTATAAGATAAAACCAAAAAGGTGACTACAAAAATAAAAAATAGAATAATGACAGCTGGCTTTGCAAAACCAGTAAGCCAAGACACTCGTCCCCAATCAAGAACTCTTTGCCAAAAATTAGTTACCAGATTTAATAAATCTATAAAGAAACCGTTTGGGATGGATAAGATTTCTGTGAAAAATATTATTGAACTTAAAATTAAAAATATAGTTAATATGGGCCAAAAAATAAGATTGCCCAATAAACTCGCTTTTGATATAGGCATACCCCATGCAACAAGTATTGGTAGAGATACTAAAGTTGCGATCAGTTGCGCTTGCAAAAATGAAAGGGCGTTTTTCTTTAATCTTTTTAGCATGTATAACACCCAAATTTATCCAGGAAATCCCATATACAAATTTTTCCAAAAAACATTAGAGCTACCAGACTGAGGCAACATCTTCATTTTATCTTTTAAAAAATCAAATACGGTTTCATAATCCCCAGAATCATCCCCATCACGATAAGAATCAACTATCTTGTGACCATAAAAACTAATCATATCGCTCAGAAGCTCTATGCTCTGACTATCAGATAAGTGTAAACTTTTAAGCTCTTTTTCAAACTCAACAGGTAAATCTAGTTTCTTATTATAAAAAAAGGAGAGTAAGGGATGCTGATCTAAACCTAATTCAATACCCGACTTTGCAGTAAAGCTTTTTATATAACAACGAGAAACTATAGTTGGCAAAATAGAGTTTAGATTGTTTGTATGCAAAATAAAATTATAGCCTACAGGTGGCTCTTCTAGGACTTTTAATAACTTATTTGCACATGCCAAATTAAAATTTTGAGCTTTTTGTAATATAAAGAAGAATTTCTGATCTTCGTCTAAAACATAATTAACTTTTTCAAAAATTATATCTATATCTTTTATCGTATAATTTTTTTCAGGATCTATCCAAACAATAGATTCATGTTGATTAGCTTTTATTTTTTTGCAACCAGAACAGAAACACACGCCCTGCTCTTGCGGTTTATCTTTATTTTTACAAAAATTACTTTGTAAAATCTTTTCTGTTTCTTCTATTAAAATATCTTGATTACCAACAAAAAGTTGTGTTGGTATTAAAATGCCAGGAGCCGAGAACTCCTGGATATCGAATTCATTCATAAAACCCCCCGTAAAATCTTATAAAGCCTCTAAAGCCTGCGCTAAAACCTCTTCAGGCTTCAAACGACCATCAAGAGTTATTACATTCTTGCGATCTTTAAATATAAATTCAAAGCCATCAGTAACTCTCTGCCAAAAATCTAATTTCTCTTTTTCAAAGCTTGTAAGCTTCTCATTTCTTTTAGCAACTCTGGCAAGTGCAGTCTGAGGATCAATTTTAACATAAAAAACTAAATCCGGCTCAATATCCTGCATGGTCCATTTATTAACTGTTTTAATCATATCAATATCAAGCCCTCTTCCATAACCCTGATATGCTAAAGAAGAATCTGCCATTCTATCTGATATGACTATTTTATTTTCATTTAAAGCAGGGAGTACAACTTGAACAAAATGCTGCGCTCTATCTGCTGCAAATAATAAATATTCAGAAAGATCACAAACATCTTTTTTTTGTTCGTGTAAAATTTTGCGCAACCCTTGGCCCAAATTTGTACTGCCAGGCTCTTTTGTAAGAACTATATCAAGCCCTTTATCACAAAGCAGTTTATATAAACTTTGTGCCAACAAGCTCTTGCCGCATCCGTCTATACCTTCGATGGTTATTAAATTTTTTTTTTGTTCCATTGTGAAATACCTATAAACTACACCCTTTAGAATTTGTGCGTTTGTCCACTGAAGCCTTAGCGAAGACTGGAAGATGTAGGGCTAAAACAGAATCACAAACATATTCAACTTCATCTTTTTCAAGTTCAGGCCAAATAGGTAAAGCTAAAATAGTCTCGCTCAATTTTTTAGCAATAGGACATTCTGTTTTTAATCTTAAATCTTTATTTAAAAATTCAATTTCATCTAAATTCTTTGGATAATAAACATTTGTACCCACGCCGCGATCTTTTAAAGCTTTTGCAAAATCATCTCTGGATACTCCGTCAACAATCTGCATGCAATATTGATGATAAACATGTTTTCCATTTATTTCTTGAGGAGTTTTAATAAAATCTAATTTAGAGAGTTTTTCTGAATAACTCTTTGCAATGGCTCTTCTAGCGTTATTCCATTCATCAAGATAATCAAGTTTTAACGATAATATTGTTGCTTGGACAGCATCCATTCTGGAATTTATGCCCTGAAATTCATAATTATAATGAGACTTTCTACCATGATTACGAACTTGAATTAATTTTTCAGCTAAATACTCATTATTTGTTGTGCAAGCTCCACCATCACCAAATGCACCTAAATTTTTTGTTGGATAAAAAGAGAAACAAGATATATCACCAAGAGTTCCTGCTGCTTGTCCAAGACTATCTGTAGCCCCAACAGCCTGACAAGCATCTTCTATTATCCATAAACCAAACTCTTTTGCTATCTCTTTTATTTTTTGATAATCAGCGCATTGTCCAAAAATATCTACAAATAAAATTCCGGATACTTCGTAACCCGTCTTACTACAAACAACCCTACCTTCTTTTTTGATAGTGTTAGATTGGAGCCAAGCTCTCATTTTATCTAAATCAATATTATAAGTCACTGGATCAACATCAATAAATACTGGATGTGCACCATGAGCCACAATCTCACTACTTGATGCAATAAAAGAAAATGGAGTGGTAAGCACTATTGAATCTTTTTTTATATCTAATGCTTTCAAAGCCATCCACAAAGAATCTGTTCCTGAGTTGCAAGAAATTGCGTGTTGAGATTTTACATATCCTGCAAACTTTTTTTCAAACTCCTGAACATAATGTCCACCAATAAAAGCCTGCTTATCAAAAACTTTTTCTATATTTTCAAAGGCCTGTTTTTTTATCTTGTTGTATTGTCTTTTTAGAGAAAAAAAACTTATATCTTTTACCATAATAACTTTCTTTTTTAAATATTTTTCTTAATTCTTTACATAGTATATATCTAAAAGGCTAAACTACCACACAAATGTTAATACATAAAAATTAGCTCAGCAAAGTTGTCCCTTGACATTTAAAGAGCACGAGATAACTTTAAATTGATATGCATTTTTTCTTTAACTTAAGTAAAGAGTTAGGCATATAGAGCGGGAGAGTAAAATGAAAATTATCAAAAACATGCCATCTAGAGGCTTTATCAAGCTAAATATATCAACATACTATATTTTCATCCTTGGACCCTGAATGTAAAAATTTTATTTTTTTAATAGGTAAACGGACTACCTTAAAGTTTCTTAAAAAGAGAGGAGAAAATATTAGGTTTAAAATGTTAAAATTATTTGTCACATAAAAGGAGTTGGTGGTTTTTTTTGTTTATCCTTCTAAAAAGGGGAAAAAATGATACAAAAAAGTATGCAAAGATTTTTTTTACTATGTGCCCTCGTGGGCATGTCTTTTGCGCACACAAGCGCAGCCGTACTAGATTCATGGGTAAACGGTCAAACAATTACCTCAGTACGAAATATTAATTCATTAACAGATGCAGATTCATTATCACTTGACGGATCACTAACAGTTTCCGGTGATGTTTGGATTAATGCACGTTTGTTTGATTTAACAATTAACGTAACTACGGATAATGTTACACTCAAACCTTATAACGCTCACCAAAATGCTATAGACAATCTAGAATACGGACAACTTATATTTTATGCAGCAACAGATAAAACAATTACTGTAAGTTGTGCCTATGATCTGAACTTCACAGGTTCTTATGGCGGCGGTGCAGATGACCACTGGAAAGATGTTGACATGGTTGTCACATTTACTGGTGCTGGTCAAACTGTATTCCAATTAAAAGATAATAATGCATCTTCTAATTGGTCTGGTGCCCAAGTAGCCTTTACAGGTTTTGCTAGTGGCGCAAGAGGTAGCCAAATACATAGAGCTGGAACAAGAGCTTATATTGTTATGGACCAAACAGAAGCACAAGCTATAACCAGCGGTGAAAACAAAGTTGTTTTTGAACGTATGGGTTATGGCGGATCAACTGCTGATTCAAGTATCCAAGCACGTCCAACAGGCGTATACATTGGACCAGGTTCTTATCTAACATATCTATCAACAAATGCTACAGGCTTAACAACTGAAACCAACTTAAATGGTGGTTTTGGTGCATTAGCATTTGACCCAACACATGAAGGTACAGGTAGAATGTATCTTAAGATCGCTGGTGATTCAGAACTTGCATATAACTTTAATGACGGTGGTATAATAGTTTCTGGTCATTTCTTGGGTAGCTCATCTCCAGCACAAGGTACAAACGACTTTAATACAGCTGCAAACTTCCGCAGATATGTATACATGAGTGCTACCGCTGGACAAAAAGCAATATTCAGAATAACAGACAGCCTTGCATATGTTAACGATGACAGTCTTACATATGATCCAGCTTCAACCGCAAGAAGAGGTCTTCTTGTAATTAACGAAAATACAACAGTTCCTAAATTAGCCGCAGATCCATATGGTGATTACGGTAATCCTACAACTGTTTATTCTCTATATTATTTAGAAACACCAAATTCAACAGACTATGGTAACATGCACAGCACTACCCCTTTCTATTGGGCATATGACTATGCATGGTACCGCGCACCAAATAACTATCACCAAAGACCTTACTACACAAGCTTAAACGTACAAACAGGTTTTGTAATGGGTGTTAATGGTTGGATGGATATCTATCACCAAACATTCTTAGACTATGTTGCAGCAAACATAAATACAACAGATAGATTCTCTCTTGAAGATATTTATGATTACACACTTGATGCAGACTGGACATATGCTGCAAGATCAACCGATCAATATATCAAGTCACGTAACCCAGCAGCATTTACTGTTGACGGATTAAACTACTACTCAAACTACAACAGTAACTATGCTGATGGCACTTACTACCAAGCAGCAGATCCAGATAATACATATTTTGATGTAACCAAACATGCACATGTTGTATGTTATGGTGATGCAAGAATGTATCTACGTTGTTCCATGGACAAAGATGGAACCGCTGCATCATACGGTCCTCGTTTCACAGATGATGGTGACTTAGTTTACACCCTCACAGTTGGTACAGGAACATATGATGGTAAATACATCTCTTCAACAACTGTAGATCCAGTTGGTGAAGGCGCTAACGTTCTTGACGTACAAGGACACTTCAGCGTATGGTCAAAAGAACGTAATGATGCTCCAGCAAGAACCGATGCTTACACAGATTTCGCAGGAGTAGGCGTTACAGAACAAGGTATGATTAATTTACCTACAGTTCAAATAGACTATCTTGGTGAAGAATATACAGGATTCAGCAGCCCAACAGACATCACACGTCCGTTGACAATGACAACACAAACATATGCTGTATATAACTCTCCATCTATATTCATGAACGATAAGATGGAACTTCATGGAATGCTTTTCAATCACAGTGATGTGTTAAAAAGCTTCCCATTCATCCCAACAGGTGGTGATCTTGCAATAGACCCATACTATGCATCTCCAGCAATAGTTGGTGGCGAAAGAAAATTTGTCACAACAAATGTATGGAGCAACTATGACTCAAATGCAAGATTCTCAGAGTTTACCCAATGGCCAAGAATCTGGATGTTCAACTCAACAGCCGCTCTTCACGAAAATCTTTGTTCTTCCGGTTTAAGATGGTTAGGACAAGAATTAGTATACACAATCACAGGCGGACTTGTTGCAAACGCTGATGCAGATAACACATCTGTAATTAAATACTATGATCACGGTGATGCACTTGATACATTAGTCAAGGGTTATGGCCGTATGTTCATGCTCGGTACAGCTCAAAACAAAATGTCCGGTGCAGATAGCAACGGAAGATACACAAACTCTGATACCGAATCAGCATTCTGTAA
>CAYVQB010000034.1:0-3089 GCA_964453985.1 uncultured Pseudomonadota bacterium | reverse complement strand
GAACCAGATTGGTCTGCAAGTGGTTATAATGCATTCGTTGATACAATGATTGCTTCCCGCTTATGGAGCACAGAAAGCCTTTCCGGAACATCTGATCTTCCTAAAGATCAAGTGATCTTCGGAGACGGTTTTGGTAGACAGTTCTATGATGTAAACACAGCAAGAGCTGGTGCAAATGTGCGCTTAAATGTTTATAACAGTACAACTGCAAGCTCAGCTAGAAAAGCTGCTGACAAAAAGGTTGGCGAAGAAGTAACAGTTTCATGGCGCAATAGAGCTTATGATGCTGACTTCACACCTGTCAAATCTTTTGGCAACTTCCACAAAACAGAAACTCGTTGGACAGCAATGCCAACAGCTCCTGTAACACTTCCAGACAATTTACTTTACATCACAAAGAATGATTTAATTAATCAACTCAAGATTGCTGGCGCAACATCATCAGATCCATTCAGCTTCTTAGTAACAGGTGATGGAACTGATCATGGTTATGGTAGAGTTCGTGAAGTTGTATCAGTCGCTTCAAACCCAGTAGTACCTGGTGAAGGCGATCATGCTTCAATATTCTTGAACAATTCTGGCTCAATAGGCCTTGGATCAAGAGCTTGGAATAAAGATTCTAAGACAAACTCTTGGACACGTCTTGGTAAAGATCACGTAACAATCTATCCAGTTGGCATGGGTATTGTTGATGTAAACTCCAACTTAATTGTTGCAGATAAACAAGCTATCATCCCAACAACCGACTTCGGTGCAACATTACTTGGACCAAACTCTGATATATCTCCAAGAGTAACCTTCATTTCAGAAGAAGCTTACGAAATTCGCGTACCATCAGGTGTAGAACTTGATTTAAGCGCATTCGGACAAGCTGATTCTGATATCCGTCAAGAAATCGCTTTCGGCGGAAGATTAAGACTTATTTTTGAAGCTGGTTCAGCACTTCGTTTCCCTGCAATCACAGACGAAACAGCTAAGTACCCAGTACTTTACATGAACGATGATTCAGAAATAATCTTTGAAGGCAACATAGAAAAAGCTAAATCTAAATATGCCGACATCACAGAAACCGACGCTGATAAAGTAAAAATTATCGGTTGCGGACAAATCTGGTTGAACAAAAATGCTAAGATGTATGTCTTGAACGATGCTAAAGTTGCAGTACAATCTGATGATGCAACCAAGCTTACAGACATTATCGTAAGTATCCAAAGACAAGGTGAATTCTGGATTGGTGATGCTAACATCGCTGGTGGATCTTTTGAAGTTGGTAACCCAACTGAGCTTGATATCACAACACATAAAGTAAACTTCTCATTATTGCTCAATGGACCAAAAGCTAGATTCCACATTGATCGCGAAGGCTTCTTCGGATTAGGTGTTGGTGTTGTTAATAAAGAAGGCAACCCTAATGGTGGCGCACAAACAACATTGCTTACTGCACACGTTAACCCATCAATTGTTGATGGTACATACAGATGGTTACCAGACGCAAGTTCAATAACTGGCTGGAACGGTACAGCATGGCAAGTAGCAGCATTAGGCAACTTGCATCAAGTAAATGTTGTAATCACAAAAGGTATTTTTGATCACAGCAACATTTTTGATGGAACATCTTCAAGAGCTTCAGTTCTTGCACTTGGTCCTATCACAACTTTTGGTAACGAAGCTGGCGAATTCCTTTGGGAAGTAACAGATCCTGTCCAATCAGTTATCCGTGGCGGTGGTAACGTTATGACAGTTGAAGAAGACTTCTCACCATACGTAAACATCTGGGCCTACTCTGATGTTTCAGTAAGAATGGATAGTGATGATGACTCAACTGGTGATATGTATGGCATCATGGCTTCTGCTCCTATAGTACTACAACAAACTGCTGCTAACATTCCTGACGCTGTTGTAACTCAAATCAATGGTGGTGGATTAAGCATACTTGCTGGTGATAAAGATGATGTTTTCACATTCATCAAATACCCAATCTACTCCACAATACCAGCCAAAAAGGTTGATGTTGGTGAAACCGAATTCCAAGCATATGTTGACTATGTACTTACCGCTTCACAAAACGGTGTAACCGTTGGTGGCGATATTTACAGAGAAGACTCTATCAACATTATTGGTGAAGGTGAACCATCTGACGGCCTACAAAGAGGTATACTTGGCGCTACAGGAACAACGTTCCCTGTAAGCTATATTGCCCCACTAAGTAAGTAATAAAGGAGAGGGGGAGGAAATCCCTCCCCCTGATAAAAATTTGAGGTGTCAAATTTTAAGTCAAAGTAAAAATACAGGGAGATATAAATGAGAAACCGTTTAACTAAAATCGCTCTGCTCGGAGCTTTAGTTGCGACTTCGATTACGGCAACAGATTACAGGTCCCCATACTTATCAGAAAGAGGACCAATTAGATATCGTTTTGAAAAATGGTCAGACAAATGGAGTTTGGATGTTTGGGGTGCTGGTCACTTTCGCGAAGCACACAAAGCATTTATTAGCCATGGAACAAAAACACATCCTTTGACTGCTTTAATTTTTAACAAAGCAGACTTTCCTATTGTAGAAGCTCTTCCAGATTCAGCTATGGTAGCAAACTCACAAAACTACAACCCATACATAGCCTGGAACGGCATAACCATCAGCCCTAGAGTAACCTACTATGAATATGGTGCAGATCTTGGCGCAAGCTGGAAATATCCTGTTTGGAAAAACAAAGGTAGCATCGGTTTACGTGGACGTATTCCATTTAAATGTATAGAAATGGAACGTGAAGATATTACCGATAAAAATGCGAATCCTTCTAATTCAGCAAGAATTAAAAAACTTGTTCCCGTACAAACAGGTTCAGCAATTGATGCTGGAAATACTGGTGAAGCCAACGTATATGCAAAAATATACAACTTGGGATTTGTTAATAAATTATTAGCAAGCCCAGCAGGAACATCAGCCGTCGCAACAGGTATCGATAAAGGTCTTGGTTTTGTTAAAATATTTGGAACAGATATTGCTAAACCTTGGGGTTTAGATAGCGCTGATGCAAAAAAACTAAAAACTAATATTAAAGCACAAGTTGGTATTATTTATAACGAAAC
>CAYVQB010000033.1:0-11799 GCA_964453985.1 uncultured Pseudomonadota bacterium | reverse complement strand
TTATTAACCTAAAAAAGGGCGTGATAATCACGCCCTTTTTTAATTTGTACAAATACCCTATAATAAGAATCAGTATTTATAATTATTTTAAAAAGAAAAAAAGATATGTATTGCCAATATTACCAAGCTAAAACAAATAGACCTAAAACCTGGTTTGTTATAGGTTTTTTTAAAGCCGAAGACAACTTTGCATTCATAAGAACCTTTGATACAAAAGAAAGTATCTTAGAATTCTTTGTTCCAAAAGAAAATGAAGTTAAATTTCATAAACTAATCGATTATCTTATGAAAAATAATTATATCTTAGACTTTAAACAGTTACCGAACAGACTGGGATAATCTAGCTTTAATTTTTTCAACTTCTAATATTTCAAATAGATCATGTATGCCAACACCTTGGAATTTACCTGTAAGCAAGTATCTAATTGTGCCAAAAACATCTCTTATTTTAAGCCCTTTTTCTTTTCCTTCAGTCTTCAAGCTGTCCAAGAAGAATTCGGTTTGGGATAAATTATCTAGATTTTTCTTAATTAGTTCAAAAATAATCTTGGTTTTGTCAGCTCCAATTTTATCTTGAATAGCTTTAATATCAATCTCTGGAGCATCAAAGTAAAAGCTTAATGCTGGGCCAACATCTTTTAAAGTTTTTAAATCTGTTTTAACTTTTTGTAACAAAAATTCTAACTTGTCTTGTGTAACGCTTTGACTTGCAGGAATTTGTTCATACAAAAATTCTGCAGCAAGCTCAAAAAGCTTTTCACTAGAAACTCTTTCAATCCATTTATGATTAAGCCAAGTAAGCTTTTCTATGTCATAACGGATAGCACCCGTAGAGTGAATATTATCAAAATCAAAACTCTTTGCTAATTCACCAAGAGACTGAATCTCTTGTTCAAAAGAACCACCAATAATAGCCAAATAATTACAAATAGCTTGCGGCAAGAAGCCTTCATGTTTTAAATCTTCTAAGCTAAACCCAAAATCTCGCTTAGAAAGCTTTTTTCCCTCAGCGCTACAAAGCATTGGCAAGTGCCAAAAAGTTGGCATATGTACAGCAAATGCATCAAATAGCGCTGCCTGCATAGCAGTATTAGAAAGATGGTCTTCACCTCTTATAACATTAGTAATTTGCATCAACCAATCATCAACAAAGTTTGCAAACATAAAAGTAAAGCTGCCATCATGCCTAGTTAAAGCAAAGTCTGAAAAATTCTTCATCTCAAAACGGGTTTTGCCTCTTGCCATACAATTGACATCAAAAACCTGTTCCTGGTTTATTTTAAAACGCCAAAGAAATGGTAAACCTACAGCTATTTTTTGTTTTATCATATCATCAGATAAATCTAAACATGTACGATCATAACGCGGCGGTTGACCAGCAGCCACCTGTTTTTCACGCATATTATCTAGTCGCTCTTTCGTACAAAAGCATCTATAAACTTTTTTAGGTTCTATCAACTGATCCAACTGTTTTTTATATATTTCTGTTCGCTCAGATTGATAGTATGGCTCGAATTCTCCACCAATAATAGGACCCTCTGTATATTTTAAGCCCAACCATTTAAGGTCTTGTAATATCTGAAAACCAGCTTCACTTAAATTTCTAAATTTATCTGTGTCTTCTATGCGCAAAACAAAAGAACCTTTTTTTTGATGTGCAAAAAGATAATTCATTAAAGCAACCCGAATGTTGCCTAAATGCATAAATCCTGTTGGTGATGGCGCAAAACGAACTCTAACTTTATTTGACATATTTAACACCCTTATTTAAAGTACACTCACTATATAATAGAATTTTATTATACAAAATACAAAAAGGGAAAACTAATGGCAAATAACTATAAAACCATGTTAGAACTTATCGGCAACACCCCCTTGGCCAAATTAGAACTAGGAACAACACCAACCTTATTAGCAAAACTTGAATTTTTAAACCCTGGCGGGAGCGTTAAAGATAGATCAGCCCTTTTCATGGTACAACAGGCAGAAAAAGATGGTTTATTAAAGCCAGGAGGCACAATAGTAGAAGCATCTTCAGGCAACCAAGGAATTGCACTTGCAATGATCGGCGCAATTAAAGGTTACAAAGTAATTATAACAGTACCAGATAGAACAAGCAGAGAAAAAGTTGATGTTTTACGTGCCTACGGCGCAACGGTTTATGTTTGTCCTAATACGGACACGTTAGAAGAATCGAACGGATACCATGCAGTAGCAGAACGATTACATGAACAAATTCCTGGCTCATTCATGCCAAATCAATATTTTAATAAAGCAAATCCATTAGCACATTACACAACAACAGGAAAAGAGATTTGGGAACAAACTAACGGCACAGTTACCCATGTTATAGTAGGAGCTGGAAGCTGTGGAACAATCTCAGGTGTTGGTCGATACTTAAAAGAAAAAAATACTGATATAAAAGTTATTGGTGTTGATGCCGCAACATCTGTATATTCTAGCAAAGAACCTAAAGCCTATAATACTGAAGGCATCGGTATTGACGTTATTAGTGATACTTTTGATCCATCAGTTGTAGATGAAATTATACCTATTAATGACGATGATTCTTTTGCCATGACAAGAACTCTTGCATCTCAAGGATTCCTGGTAGGCCTTAGCAGCGGGGCTATTATGAAGATAGCACTTGAATATTGCAAAAATTTAAAACAAACTGACACTGTCGTCGTTATTTTTGGTGATTCGGGAAGGGCTTATTTAAGTAAGGTTTTTGCGGAACAAGATGATTGTGAAAAAAAAGATAACGGCATAACAATTTTTAACAAGAGTCGTAATAATAATGCTAGAAAACTTCTTTAAGTATCAGTCGCTAGGTAACGATTTTATAATCTTTGATCTCTTTAAAAAGCCAAACTTTTATGTACAACAAGCACTCGATAAAATTGATTTACAGAATTTCACAAGAAAACTATGTAAAAGAAATTTTGGAATTGGGGCCGATGGTGTTTTAATTTTAAAAACTAATCAAGAGCATAGGCTTCCAGAAGTTCTTGTCTTTAACTCTGACGGTAGCCACGGACAGGTCTGTTTAAATGGCCTACGGTGTATTGCAAATTTTTTATACACAAATTATAAATTACCACAAAACTTTAATATCAAGATGTCAAACAAAATAGTAGCCTGCAGCATTGAAGGTTCTGAACCTTTTAGTATTACAAGCAGAATAGAACCAGCAAACTACATAAAAGAACATAGTATTAAAATAGATAATAAAAATTTTACTGGTCATATTATTGACATTGGCAACCCGCATTTTGTTATCACAGAGAAGATAGATTCTGATTGGCTTTCTAAAAATGGACAAAAAATAGAAACTCACAAAGAATTTGCAAACAAAACCAATGTAGAATTTATTTGGCCAGAAGATGATTCTCAAGAATTTAATATGCTAGTCTATGAACGCGGCTGTGGAATAACTCTTGCTTGCAGCTCTGGAGCCACCGCTGCAATTTGGACTCTTTTTAAATTAAACAAAATAAAAAAAGAAGAAAAAATTAAGATTAATATGCCCGGCGGACAAATTACAGGCTGGCTTGATAATGATAGTAATATTTTATTGCAGGCACAAAGTCATTTTGTTTTCAAGGGCGAAATTAATTTTTGACCCAGGGAGTTTTTATGCAAAATAACTGGCTTTCAATAATACCACCAGTAATAGTCCTACTTTTGGCATTCACAACAAGACGAGTAATTTTATCTTTACTATCCGGCATCATATCAGCAGCATTAATTCTAAACAACTTTGCACTATACAAAACATTAAAAACTGTTATTAGCAAAATATGGGCAACATCAGAACTAGGTTCTTTGCAATCTTTTGATGCGTTTAAGAATAACTGGAGTCTTTTTATATGTCTGTTCTTATTAATGTTAGGTATGGTCATAGTCTTAGTTAATCATTCTGGTGGCGCATACGCGTATGGTAACTATATAAAGAAGAAACTAAAAAACCAAAAAGCAGTACAAACTTCATCCCTTACTCTTTCTTTATTATTCTTTATAGATGATCATTTTAGCGCATTAACTGTTGGATCTGTTATGCACTCATTAACAGATCGATTTAATATCCCACGTGCAAAAATTGCATTTTTAGTAGATTCAATGGCAGCCCCGCTATGCATACTTGCCCCAATTTCAAGCTGGGCAGCTTATATTATCATGCAACTTAAAAAATCTGGTGTTTCAAGCATCACACAACAAGGAACATATATTCTTGCTGATCCATTTTCTGTATACCTAAAAACTATCCCATTTATTTTTTATTCTATTATCATGATAGCTTCAGTCTGGTTTTTAGTTAGACGCAATCTATCCGTAGGCCTTATGCACAAGCATGAAGCAATTGCTAACGAAACAGGCAATCTGTTTGCAGGCAAAACTCCTACAAACAGAACCACAAAAGAATTAAATGATAAAAACAAATCAAAAGCTAACATGATAGATTTTCTTTTACCTATTATTACACTAATAACATCTATAGTTGTTAGCATTCTTTATACAGGTGATTTTTTTATTTTTGGTGGCACTAATGGATTTATCCAAGCTTTTGCCAATTCAAAAACAGCAACGGCATTATTTATGGGTGGCTCTATTACTTTGTGTACGACGATTATACTTTTTATGATTAAAAAGAAATTATATTTAAAAGATATTTATCCAATAATCAAAGAGAGTTTTAGCTTAATGGGAGATTGTATAATTGTTTTAGTTTTAGCTTGGACCTTTAGCGATCTATTACAAAACGATCTTTTAACTGGCCAATATCTTGCAAGCTTTTTAATTGGACACCTGAACATAATAATCTTACCATTATTATTCTTTATAATCACGGCTATTACGTCTTCTGGCATGGGTTCTGCTTGGGGAAGTATGGCTGTTATTATCCCTATTGCAATCCCAATGCTAACTTCTTTTTTAAACTTAAAACTTCCAGTCAATCCCCAAGATATACTTATCTTATACCCCACACTTGGAGCTATTCTCTCTGGCGCTGTTTCTGGCAACCATACTTCACCTATATCTGATACAACTATTATGTCTGTTGCTAGCACTGGTTGTTATCACATGGATCATGTACGCACACAACACACTTACAGCATTCCTGTATTATTTTTTACCGGCCTGTCTTTTTTAATCTCCGGAATTTTAATTTCTTATAAATTCGATATAATAAGCACAATCTTGATATCGTTATTTACTGGTATTATTGGAAACTTTATTTACCTTAAAGTTAGAAATAAAAATTAATAAGAAGGAGCTTTATGCGATTTAAACTAAAGCTATTTTGTTGTTTATTATCTCATCTTTTTATTTGTTCACTAACTCAAAACCTGTTCGCCCAGAGAACCCGAGGACAAATTCGTGTACTTCGTGAATATGTGTGGGAAAAAAACAAGGATAAAGTTATTGAACTCACAACCGATAGCCCTCTAGAGTTACACCTAATATGCTCTAAATAGGATCTATCCGCCTGCTTTGACCATGAAATATTAACATGGCTGGTTAGTATAGGAATAGATATTAATACTATAATAGATGATGATAAAAATACCCTACTACATGAAGCTGCTTATAGAGGGCTTGCTACAGAAATGGCGTTTTTAGTAAGAATCGGAGCTGATAGGTCCCTTGTAAACGATCAAGGCAAAACACCTATAGATATAATCTATAACAGATAAATAACCAATAATTTAATCTTCGAATTTTACCCATGTCCCTAAGACAACGACAAACACCGACGGACAATTGTTATCACATGGATCATGTACGCACGCAACATACTTATAGTATTCCTGGAAACTTTATTTATTTAAAAGTCAGAAACAAAAACTAATCACGAAAGGTTATTATGAAAAAAATAATTTTATCACTAATACTAATTTCGGGCATTTGTTCGAGCGGGCTATCTGCAACAAACCTCCAAGGACTCTTTGATGCGGTAAGTATTATACTAAAAAGTTCAACTATTCATCGATATGTATATGAAGACAGTCTTTATTTACTGGGTCATCACATTCAAGATTTTCTGAAGAATATAGAGAGAAAAAGGACCTTTCGGTATTTCCATGACGCCCTCCTCACAGAAGAAGAAGGTAAAAAACAATGTAAAATAGAAAACGTAGACAACGCTCTTAAATATCTTGCCCAATTAAAAGATAGCTTGTGTTCACTATTTCAATATAACACACCTTCTTCCCGACTCGGAGCTTCAATCGAACAAGTTTCCAATAGAGTTTTTCATATGATAATGCCAGTACTAGACAGCTTAGGTACAAAGCTCAACCATTACAAAGAAAATATACGCACTTACCACGAGCCTGGATCCACCGAATTCCGACCGTCATTAGATAAAATCATAGAACTGTTTAAAGTCGCTAAATTCGCTAATAAAATGATAAATAAACAAAATAATGTTGATATTGATGAAATAGAAATAACAAAAATCCAGCAAGACCTCTTGAATTTAAAGAACAATATTGCTAACAAAGATCATTTAATCGTCAAAATTGTCCAACTGTATAGCAACTTAAATTCTGAACTTGAAATTTTTGTTGTCAAACCAATATTAGAAGAGGTTGTCGAAAACTTAGCACTCTTTCATTAAAAAAAAGCCCGGAGTAAAAAACTCCGGGCTTTAAAATTTTTATCTTTTTAGATAATTATCTTTGCATGGTAGAGTATGGCAATAAGGCCATAGATCTTGCAATTTTAATTTGAGCTGAAAGATATCTTTGATGAAAGAAACAATTTCCAGAAACTCTTGAAGGTAAAATTTTACCACGCTCTGTTAAAAAGCTTCTTAATAGATTAATATTTTTATAATCCATTTCTTTAGCTAATTCTTTGTCATTACAAAAGCGGCAATGTTTTTCTGTTAAATAAGACTGCTTACGAACTTTTTTCTTCAAAAGACGTGAGCTAACTTTTAATTTAAATTTAGACATAATAAATTATCCTCAAATTATTAAGCTGATGCTTGGGTATCTTCAGATTTTGTTACAGGTTCTGCTTCAGGAGCTTTTTCGACTTCTTCAGTCTTTTGCCCTTCTTTAGCATCGCCTAAAAAGCTTTCCATCTTGTTCTCTTTAATAAAAGAATCAAGACCACCAGATCTTCCACCATCAACAGGCTCTGGACGAGCATAATTGGTAGGTGCAGACGGATCAAGCTTTTTAATAACATAACGCATTACAATTTCGTGAACCTTAATCTTAAAGAAAGTGTCTACTTCTTTATTGATTTTGGTTACTGCTTCCACAGGAACATCGTAACGAATTAAGACATAGATACCGTAATCATTCTTTTTGACTGGATAGGTCAATCTATATTTACCCCATCTATCAAAAGCGGTGACTTTGCCGGATACATCAGATAACAGCTTATCAAAATGAGTTTCAATCAAAGAAAGTTCATCGGCTGTCAATTGAGGATGTGCTAAGATCAATGTTTCATATCTAAGCATAATAAAGGTTCTCCCAAAATATTAATTAATTAGTTAAACGTACTTGCTATACAAATAAGGGGGAGATAATAGGCAAAAAACCTATTAATGGGACCCTTAACCAAATTTCATAAAAACTTATTTTAGCATATTAATAAAATTACGTAAACTAGCCCATTTTCTGGTATCTACTTACAACTTTACCAATAATTCTAAAGCTATCTTTTCCTCTAACTAGTGCAATTGGAGCTTGTTTATGGTTAACAGACTCTAAAACTACAAATTCATCCATATAGTTAATTTGCATTATAGCTCTTTTTTTCTCATCATCTTGATCATACTCAACAGCAACAACATCGCCTGAACGAGTCCAAACTGATGGAGAAATTATCAAATAGTCACCTTTTACAAATCTAGGAGACATCAAGCTGTCATCTACGTGAAGACAAAACATTGCTTCATCATCACTGCCAACAACAGGAACATACTTGTCCTTAAATCCTGCAGCAACCTGTAAAATTCTATTATTCGTCGCAGTTGGATTTGCAGGAATTTGATCAAGAACAGGAACAACTTGAACGTTTAAATCTATCTTTTCTGACAATTCAGCTATTTGTGATATATCAGGCAATGTAACCTTAGAATCTATATCAGCTGATTCTTTTTGATAATAAAAAAGATCTGTAGGATGGATTTCAAATGCTCGAGCTAACTTAGTTAAAGCATCTTCGTTCCATCGTCTTGTACCATTTTTTATATGGGTCAAATAACTTTCAGACATACCCGTCTTTTCAGCCAAAACTTTGGTTGTCCAACGTCTTTCTCTGAGTAATTCTTTAACTCTTAATCTTGTTGATACCATTGATATAACCTCCTTACAAATTATACTATAGGATTAAACGATTAAAACTTACTATACGCAATTAAGACTTTCTAATAGGCTTAATATACGTATATCTATTATAGAATATCTTTTCAGCCAGTCAAATTGGCACCTAAAAAGCACTATAAATAGCAAAACCGGGCTTTTCCACAAGAAAAAGCCCGGTTTCAGTTGAATTTAAGTATTAATTTAGCTTAATTTTTGGTATCTATGAATAACCTTCCCAATAACCCTAAAATTGTCCTTTCCACGAATTAAGGCAACAGGGGGATGTTTATGGTTCACATACTCAAGAACAATGAAATCATCAGTATAAGTAACCTGCATTATAGCTTTAACTAAAGCATCATTGCCGTACTCAACAGCTGCTATATCACCAGAACGTGTCCATATTTCAGGGGAAATAATTAAATAATCACCCTTTATGAATTTAGGCGACATAAGGTTATTTTCTACACAAAAACAGAACATCGATTCATCTGTACTATTGAAAACTGGAACAAAATGCTCTTTGTAACCAGAAGTCGTCTGCATCAATTGATTATTGTAAGGAGATGGGTTTGTAGGAATCTCTCCCATAACAGGAACAATTTTCAATTTCAAGTCAACACCTGAAATCTCAGGCATATTTACAACCTCTTCAACATCATCGGTTCTGCTTCTTTTTTGTGTAAAAAGATCAACAGGATGTAAATCAAATGCACTTGATAACTTCTTTAATGCATCCTCATTCCAACGCCTTGTACCATTTTTAATATGAGTCAAATAACTTTCGGACATACCAGTTTTTTCTGCCAAAACTTTTGTAGTCCAACCCCGTTCTCTTAATAATTCTTTTACCCTGAGCTCTGTAGAAGATGACATACCAAGCTCCTCCTTTATTATAAAATTTTCAACTTGTAACATCCTATAACTTGGCATTATAATGCCAAGAATACAAAATATGTCAAATAGAAAACTTGGAAAAATACAAATAAGTTTTATACTTTATTCTTTAGTAACCAACAAAAACTTAAATAAAATTTAATTAAAAAAAATATAGAGTATTATGCAAAAACAAATGTTTGAGAAATCAGCTTGGCAAAAAAATTTATATTGTTGCGGGATAGACGAAGTAGGCAGAGGCTGCCTTGCGGGACCTCTGGTCACAGGTGCAGTTATCCTTCCAATAGGTGCTAAATATAAATATTTAAAAGATTCTAAGATATTAACAGAAAAAGAACGGGAGCTTGCTTATGACTGGATCGTAAAGAACGCTTTCTATACAACAGCCATAACTTGTCACCAAACAATAGATAATATAAACATTTATCAGGCCACACTAAAAACCATGCACAAAGTTTTTGTTAATCTCTATGAAAAAAAACAAATTAACTTTGAAAAACTAAAATATATACTTGTTGATGCTATGCCATTAAAAATTAACAATATATATATGCATAAAAATTTGGAATTACACTATTTTAATTATGGTGAAAGCTTTTCGACTTCCATTGCCGCTGCATCTATTGTTGCTAAAGTTACAAGAGATAATATCATGAAAAGAATAAGCCCCCTATTTCCTAATTATACATTAGATCAACATAAGGGTTACGCAGCACCAAAACACTGTAAAAGCATAATCGAGCACGGTGCCACAATAATTCATAGAAAAACATTTATAACCAAAATATCACAGGAAAAAAATGACGTCCCCAAACAGCAACAACTCTTCTGAAAACTATTTTGCTGAAATAATAGAAAGTAGCATCTCAAATTTTACTGCTCAAAGTTGGCAGTGGAACTTTTTTCCCAACTTTGGATCTCTAGTTCAAGTAGAGACTAAAAGACATATGACTCTAGGGATAGTCACACAGATTCAGACAGGTTCTATGGATCCGATGCGGTATCCGTTTGCATATCAAAAAACAGAAGAAGAACTAATGACTGAACAGCCACAAATATTTGAATTCTTAAAAACTACTTTCAAAGTACAAATTGTTGGATATTTAAAAGAAAAGAAAATATCTCATCTATTGCCCTCTCAACCATGCCAGATACACGCATTCGTACGTAACGCTCTAAAGGAAACTGAAAACGCTTTCTTTAAAAACGCCGACTTTATGAACTTATTATTTTCTTTTTCTAGCGATATAACTAACTTAGACGAATTATTGCTAGCCATTTTACAACAACTTAAAAATAAAAATATGCTAAACATAGAGAAATTGGATAATATTTGCAAAACTTTTTCTCTTTTAACTGGAAACGATTACAGAAGATTAAAATTATTTTTAAAAAGGGTATAATATCTTTTTAAAGAGCATAATAATAACTTTTAAACAAGCAGGTCTAAAATGTTCGGTTTTATAAAAAACAAAATCAAAAAAGTATACGATAATTTCACTCATAAAGCAGCAAGCATATTCTCAAGAAACAAGCTTGACGAACAATTCTTAGAAGAATTATCTGTCCTGCTCTTAACAGCAGACACAGGTGTAAAAACTACAAACGAGATAATAGACAAACTTAAAAATGATATAAAAAAACAAAAAATAGAAACGCTCGAACAAGCAAAAGCAGAGCTTGAAAAACTATTATTAGATCATTTAAAAGAACACACCTGCGCACAAGAAACACCAAAACTTCTACTATTAGTTGGCATAAACGGTAGTGGCAAAACAACCTTTGTTGCAAAATTTGCAAATAAACTAAAAAATTCAGGAAAAAGAGTTTTACTCGTTGCAGGAGATACTTTTAGAGCCGCAGCAGTAGAACAATTAAAAAGTTGGGCTGATAAAATTAATGTCGATATTTTTATTGGTAAAGAAAATCAAGATCCCGCATCTGTTATCTTTGATGCATGTAAAAAATTTAAAGATGAAAATTATGACCATATAATTATTGATACAGCAGGAAGATTACAAACTAAAACCAACTTAATGAAAGAGCTTGAAAAAATAAGAAAAGTTGTTGGCAAAGTTTTGCCTGATGAACAGATAAGCACATGGCTCACAATAGACTCTATGTTAGGCCAAAACTCCTTTGTACAAGCCGAGGTTTTTAATGATACAACAAAGCTTGATGGACTAATTTTGACAAAACTTGATGGAACAGGAAAAGGTGGTATAGTCTTTTTGATAACACAAAAATTGAGGTTACCAATTTTATATGTTACATTTGGTGAGCAGTTAGATGATATTAAAAACTTTGACCCACAAGAGTATGTGTCAGGGTTATTTGAAGAATAAATAAATTATATGTAGTAATCGAAAAGAAAAGAGAAAGGGAGATTGTGAGAAGCTTAAATAAGCTATTTCTATGCATACTTATTTTACAGGTTATAAATTCAAATTATCTTTTACCTAAAGGCATCAATCTGAGTTTAAATAGAATAAAGAAAAAAATAGAAACAGCGGTAAAAGATTCTGTAAAACAAACTAAAGAGTCTATAAAAGATTATATCAAACAAGAA
>CAYVQB010000032.1:0-11912 GCA_964453985.1 uncultured Pseudomonadota bacterium | reverse complement strand
GCCAACTCCAGAAACATTGTTTATAACTCCGCTGCAATCTTCAATAATAGTAACGCTATCAATTATAACGCTAATAAGATTAGTTATAATTCCAACGCTCTGTTATACGGCATTAAAAACAATAGCAACGCAATCCTTGCAATTGACTCTGATAACGATGAACTCGCTGGGGCAGTCAGAGCTAATTCCAAAAATATTGTCTACAACTCCGCTGCAATATTCAATAACAGTAATGCTATAAATTATAATGCTGAAAAAATCAGATATAACTCTAATGCTCTATTGTATGGTATAAAAAATAACTCCAACGCAATACTCGCAATTGACTCTGATAACGATGAACTCGCTGGCGCGGTAAGAGCCAACTCCAGAGACATTGTTTATAACTCTGCTGCAATCTTTAATAACAGCAACGCAATAAACTATAATGCCGATAAGATTAGTTATAATTCCAACGCTTTATTATATGGCATCAAAAACAACAGTAACGCAATTCTTGCTCTTGGTGCTCTTGACATATCAGTCCTTGAGGGTGCGGTAAGATCCAACTCTAGAAATATTGTTTATAACAGCAACGCTATATTAGTTAACCAAGAAAATATTAGTTACAATTCCAATGCCCTACTCTACGGAATAAAAAACAACTCCAACGCAATTCTTGCTCTTGGTGCTCTTGATATATCAGTCCTTGAGGGTGCAGTCAGAGCCAACTCCAGAAACATTGTCTATAACTCTAATGCAATATTAGTTAATCAAGAAAATATTAGTTACAACTCCAACGCTCTACTTTATGGTATTAAAAATAATAGTAACGCCTTACTCGCAATTGATACTGATCAATCAGTCCTTGAGGGTGCGGTAAGAGCCAATTCCAGGAATATTGTCTATAACTCCAACACAATATTAGTTAATCAAGAAAATATTAGTTACAACTCTAACGCTCTACTCTATGGTATTAAAAATAATAGTAATGCCTTACTTGCCATCGATACTGATCAATCAGTCCTTGAGGGCACAGTAAGGGCTAACTCTAGAAACATCGTTTACAACTCAAATGCAATACTAGTTAACCAAACCGATATCAATAATAATTCTAACGCTTTAATCTATGGTATTAAGAATAACAGTAATGCAATTCTTGCTCTTGGCGCTCTTGATATATCAGAACTTGAAGGTGCAGTCAGAGCCAATTCCAGGAATATTGTTTATAACTCTAATGCAATTATTTATCTCTCTCAATACTCTTTCCCAGACTTACAACCACAACTAAATACAATTGATCATGGTCCAAACCAAATCCACTTTGATTCAAACACAACGATGACATACAACATCTACCTTGGCTCTCAGCATAGAATGTATATTTATGGAGACACACTACTTAATGGTGATGATTATTACATACATTTCTCAAGAGAAAATGGAACGACTAAGCTGTTATTTATAGACGCAAACAAAACACTAACTCTACAAAACGTAGTACTTAAAGATTTTATACCTGAACATGTTGAACTTAACGGCACAGGTAAAATCGTCTTTGGTGACGGAACCACAATAGAAATAGGAAAAGACGATAATATTGACACCAATTACACTTTAACTATTGATGGACACGTAATAATAAACGGTTACGGCAATGAACTAAATCTGTCTAGCGCACCTAAATATGCTATTGATATAATGCCAACTTCAACCCTCACAATACAAAACACCAGACTTGATGGACTTGGCAGTACTAACACAAACAATGTAAGATGTCTACACAGATTCTCTACATTAGAATTTGCAAATAGTGACCTAATGTTAACAGACAACTATACCTTCAGCGAAGGCTTCTTGACCTTCAAGCAAGACGTAAACATTAAAGGAATAAATCATGCCTTTGCATATCAATCTCCAAGACAAGGCAAAATAGAAGCTGATTCAACTTTATTAATTGATCAAGGTGTAACGTTCAGTTACGATGCAGGGAATTATAACTATCCAAACTCCGGAAGTAAAACTGCGTTTATACTTGAGGATGCAAGCTCGGTATTATACCTAAACGGCTGTACTCTACACTCAACACAAACAGGGTTACAAATCGATACAGGAACTATAGTTATAGATGATAAAGTAACATTCACAAGTGAAGCATTATACGACTCGCAAGCTATAACAATAGATGAAAACAATGTTGACTTTAAAGTATTAGCAGCAGCAACAGTAGACCTACATGGCAGATTAAGATTTAAGTAAGTTTAAAAAATAAAAATATCACACCAACTCCCTTGTCACTATCCAAATATAATTTTATAATTTATTTTTAATATTAATTCACTCGGAAAGAAAAGGGAGAACCTAGTGAAAACCAAGAAAATAGTACTATTATGTATACTAATCTTTAATTCTAAAACAGCATCAAGTAAAACCGTGGACGCCGACAAATATTTCATAAAATGGGTGCAAACTCAACATGTACTAAACAAAGTTAACCTCTGCGAAATGAAAAAAGGCCTAACACTTAATCAATTACAAGATCTAAAAAATAAATATAATCTTCATTTGCACTTTCTTAAAACTCTAATAACCTTCTTTAACTTAGATTCAAATAAGAAGTTCGAGGAGATTTTATTTAAAGACCAGCTAAAAAACGATTACGATTTAAGAAACAGAATTTATAATCTTTATGACTTAATACAAAATGACTTCCAGGGTTTCATACAAAACTTAAAAGAAAAAAGATTTGATGAATCGGGAATTCATTCCGAAGAAAATCAAATAGAACTAGATATACTAGTATCAAAATATTGGACTATATTCAACCTGCTATTTACTCATCAAGACCCATTTAAAGCAGAAAAAATGTTTTTCGCATTAGGTAATAAAACATTTGAATACTGCTTTTCACCAAAAACATTCAAACAGTTTAAAGAACTTATATTAAATAAAAATTATCATAGCATAGCACGATTGTTACTATTTTTCATTTGGAAACCACTTATTAGCTTAGGCTGGAACTGCTGGCATCAGGATATATTGGATGCCATAAAAAAAGTAACCGACACGGGAGGCCAAATGCTATATATAGCCGGCGGCTGTGATATATATACACCAATAAAACATGGCATTTATAATATTAAAATTATTGACCCAATGCTGCCAACACAAGATCAATACTATACACAAGAATGGAAATGGTTAATTGAACCTGAACTAAGTGATGGCAAAAAAGATAAAATTGAATTTTTTTTTGATGAAAGAAAAATAACTCTTAAAAAAATTGAACATAAAATTACAGGTCAATTTATTGCTAAGTACAAAGACAAGGAAATAATCCAATTACCAGAATCTACAACTACATGGCAGGTTATAGGACCAGAAAATCAGGAGGTTGGCAAAGTTATTTATGAACGCAGGCCAACAAAACAAGAGGATTTTACAGCAAACAAAAATATCGCAATAGTTATGTCTCTTAACGAGCAAATTACTGCAATCGAAGCCCCAAAAATAACACATTCTGAATTAATAAACTATGGATGGGGCATTAATCCCAATAGATTTGATAATAACTTACAAGTTTATATCAAACAAATAAAAACACCGATAAGCAAACAAGTTTTACAAAACTTAAAATGGGCTTCAAGTCAGGCGAATAAGTTGGCATTTATAAAATTATCTTCAGATCAAACTGAGTAAAAAGGACGTCCATGAAAACCATTGTAAAAACTATATCCATAATCATATTACTTTGTAATATAACGAACCTAAAAACAGAAAAACGTAAGGCAGATGATGTCTTTAAAAAATGGCTAAGGATTCAATGCTGTATGAATGATATAAACATAGAAGATATGAACAATAACTTTGGAAATCTTAATATTATGACATTAAAATCTCGATATGTTTCAACCTTAAATTATATTGAAACATTTGAGTGCTTCTGCGACATCCTGCAAGACGACAATCTTAAGGATGGACTATTCGAATTGAATATACCACAAGCTCCGGAAGTAAAAACAAATTTTGCAAAACTCTATAGCTTATTACAAAATGATATCCCAGGATTTATTGATTATCTAAAGAAAAACAATTTCGCAAAAGAACTTAAAAACAACACAAATATTAAAATACCAACAAATAAACTAATAGAAGAAACAAAAACCTTACTAAATCTTTTATTTTACAACGAAAATCAATCTCAAATTGAAGAATTTTTAATTGCCGTTGGCAATCGATTTTATGAATATTGCTTTGGTCAAAAAACAAATAAAGAATTTGAAGATATGCTCAAAAATGAGGATGACCACCCTATTGTTAAGTTTTTGTATTCAAGTATTTGGTGGACCCTTGCAGGAAATAATTGGAAACACTGGCACAAAAACTGTTTACAGAATCTAAAAGAAAAATCAGACACAGGTAATGAGATTGTTTATATCGGAGGTGGAAACGATATATATCAATTAATAAAAACTGGAATTTATAACATTAGAATAATCGACCCTATTTTACCATCACAACCAAGATATTATTCTGAAAGCTGGGATTGGCTTGTTGTAGGCGGTCAACGTAATGCAGACCCAAAAAAAGATATCCCATCTAATGATTGTGGAATTGGTGATGAAATTTACTTTAATTTTGATAAAAAGTTAATAATGAAACGCGAAGCGTTTGAGGAAGTACACCAAATCTTCCAAGCAAAACTTGCAACAGGTGAAATAATAACAATCCCAAAAAGCACCACAACCTGGAAACTATACGAGGCTAATAACGACGGTAAAATTCTAAACCAAGAACCATTAGGTACATTCATAATTGAACGCCGATTTACAAAACAAAGCGATTTTAAAATCAGAAAGAACAAAACTCTTCTAATATCATTTAACGAATTATACTTTATTACCGCACCTATAAGTAGAAATGGCTGGGGGATTAATCCATTTAAATTTGATGATAAATTACAAATCCATGTAAAACAACTGCGGACTCCTGTCTCTTGTCGAATGACTAGGAATATGCATAATGCCTCAGATCAACTAGATTTCAATTATATTGCACTTGGCACCTGTATAAATTAAAATCCAATTTAAAATTCGATATTTAAAGCACAATTTAGATTGAGAGTCTTTGGAACATTACGACCAGCAAAGCTATACATAGAACCTAGTTTAAATCTAAAATTATCATCAAACTGATAACTTAAATCTAAACCAATTCTTTGTTCTGTTTGAAAGGTATCATCTTTTAATATTGCGTTATCCCACTCAGAAGAATCTAACCTGAAACCAAGATAATCTTTACCTTTAATTCGAATATCATAAAATATATCTAAAAAGGCTTTGTTCAATAAAAACCGCTCAATAATATTACCAGCTCTAAACATAAATTGTGCACCCGGCCTGATTTTTATTTTCTTTGCAGAATCAGCAAATCTTTTTACAGTCGAATCCGGTTCATCGGTAAAAGCAACCCCTTCACGGCTTGGAGCAACCTCTGCATAAGCAAAATAAACATACTCACCCATTGCCATTCGATCATCTACTTTCTGTCCCGGCACAGGATTTTTACCATCATATGAAACAAGCTTAGGAACTCTTCTACTAACATTTGCAGGCAACCCAAAGGAGGCTTTTGCAAAAAAATGTGGATTTAAAAAACGATTTTGGCTAAAAAGAATTGCACCAAAGGCAGATAGTTCTGTAAAACCACCATTACCTAATTCAGGATCCCATAACTTATAAATATTTCTTGACCTTGCTGTTGGAAACAGTGCATGAAAACCAGTAACCAAGCGCTCGCAATGTCGCCAATCAAATTCAAAATTCAAGAAAGCAGCAATATCTCCCAACCCAACTTCTGTGTCTTTGGTATTAAAAGATAGATCTTTAGACTTTAAAATATCTTCAAAATAAGCTTCTAAATCAGAATATTTTGTATAAAACTTTGGAGTTGTAGTTGCTTTTCTTAAATCCACTTGCTTACTCGTACTAATACTTGAATTTAGTTTTAATTTATTTTCTCTTCTGACAAATGGAACCTGAAAACCAAAAGAAATATCACCTTGCTTAAAATGTCTTGCATAATTCATGTTTGCAGTTTGTTTTTCAGTTGACCCATCAAAATTTAGTAATTGATCTGCTAGTATTGAAAAGTAATGATTATCATTTGCCGGTCTTCCAGTACCACCCACATTCATTCTTTTTTTACTGCTTGCCGCTAGCTTATACTCTTTTACTAACTTGCTAACAAGTAAAACATCTTGTATTTCAATTTTATTATCACCAAAGACTAAACTCGACATATCTTGCGTCCCGCCATTTGAAGAATAAGCTTGTGTTGCAAAGTCAAAAGATAGCGCAAGTTGAAAAATATCTTTTTGAGTATAAAACAGTGAATAAAAAGGCCAAGCTGGAAGCTTGTAAATAAAAGGATCATCCTTAAGACCATAGAAAGCAGTTTTTTTTACGTTGCCATAAACTTTATCTTTAGAATAATTCCTTACCTCGTTAAAACATTGCGTCTTTACTTCTCGACTAACTTTGTTTTTAATTTTATTCTCAGTCTTTTTTTCTTCTTTTTTTGTTTTAACTTTTTGTAACACTAAACCAGCAAGCTGATCATCTATTTCTTTTTGTATTTGCAACTTGAGATCATCTACCTCTTTGGGTTTAATATTGGAAAACAAACTAAAACAGCAACCTATTATTAAAAAAACATACTTTGATCTACGCATCAAAATCATCATCTAACTCTTTTTCTAGTAAATTTCTCAATAATCTCTTGCGTCTTGCTAACTTTTTGCGTCTTGAAGATTTTTCTATCTTACCCAAGCGATCTTCTCTTAAAAATGAAAGCTGGTGTTTCACTTCTTCTTTAATTTTATCATCTGCGCGACTTCTAGCCGGAGCTTTAACTGGAACATTTCTACGCGTTTTAGCTACAACGTTTAATCTACTATTTAGATTTTGTCCTAATTTATTTATTTTTTGTTCTATTACAGATACTTCCTTTTTTGCCCCTTGACTCAAAGAGTCTGACGACTTCTTAAGAGAATCTATTTTGTTATCTATTCCCTCCATTTTTGCATCTATATAACTTTTTATTTGTTCTCTAGTAGTAGAAAGCTTGACCTCTAATAATATAGCAAATTCTTGAACCATCTGATCAGCAGTAGAGGTAAAAGAAGGAACAAAAATTGAATTAGATCTAATTTTGTCTAAATCATTCAAAGCACAAAGATTTAATGAAATTGCAATCAAAATAAAGAATATTATTTTTATATTTTTCAACATCTCCCTCTCCTTTAATAATCCTGTTTTTTACTAATTCAGTATTATTTATATTTTTTATACAATCAAGTATCTATAAAATATCCATAAGTCCCTAGGATCTTGTACCATCTAAATACATAACAAATGGGACTTCATCATTTATTCCATAAACATAGCCAGTAATAGCATCATCACTCTCAATAACATCGTCTGATAATAAATCATAGATTACACCATTTTTCATTCTAACTTTACTTTGATTATTTTCATCAGTAAATACAGTGCTTACTGATAAATCAGAAACTGTTTCAATAAAGTTTTTCACAAAACTTTCTGATGTTAACTGTGTAGGTCCCAATATTACGTTTTGCAATTGACCTGCAAACCCTGTTGCAACAAGCTTTATAATACCATTACCAGAAACTTGTCCCGCCTGATTATCCCAATTAAAAGCATGCTCTGTTCTTGGCAAACCCGAATTACGGTTTGCTCCAATTATCAAAGTGCCTCCTGTATCTACATTAAATATACCATTAGTATCAAACCTAAAGTCTGTTAATATACCTTTTTGTTCAACATTATTTAAAGCATTGATCTCGAAGATTCCACCTTTCCCAACATATAGTAGTGCACCCTGCTCAAAATCCAGAGAACATCTTGTCTGTTGGATTGAAATCTTGGCAGTAACATCTAAAGAATTATAAAATTCCAAAGAATTAATCACTTTTAAAACACCGGACCTATCGACTCTTATGTTAATATCATCATCAGTGCTACTCCCAATAATCAAGTGCTGATTAGAAGCTATATCAACTTGAGCCCCTTTATCAATAGTCCAATCTCCTTGCCCCATTATTAAAACATCACCATTGCCATTAATTGTAAATAGAGATGAATCAGAAAATATTAATCCTGCCTTATTATCTGTATCTTGTTCTAGCTTAATTTTGTATCCATCAGAAAAGCTTGCTGTACCATAACCTTTAAATTCTAATCTACACCCTGCTTTTAAAGTTAAATAATCATTATATGTAGCATTAAAAATTACTTTTGGATCATCAAAACGTTCATCAAATTCTATCATAAGCTCAGAACCTGCTGTAAAATCAAATTTACCATTTACAACAAATTCATTGGCAATCTTAATAGTGTTATTTTTACCAACAACAGATATTTTATCACCACCTTTTAATTCAACTTTTTGATTTTTCAAGGCTAAAGTACTATTGGAATCAAAGAGCAAATCTAAAGAACCTGAGCTATCCACATAAAAATCTTCTATATTTGTACCATTTAATAAAATGTTACCTGAAGCATTTCCAAGCGTAAGTCGATTTATATTTTCGTATTTACATACTTTTTGGCCCGAAGAAAAAGATCTAAGCATGTTATTATTTGTTTGATTGGTTCGAGGATACAGCTCCTGCATTAAATCCAGAGCTGTTCTATATTTTTTATCTTCGCCTAAGCATGCACGAGTTATGTCCTGACAAGCTATTGGACTATCGATACCATAACTTGTTAATTGGTTAGCTTCTAGTTTAAATGGAGCACCATTTGTTGCAGGATCATAAGCATTAATAATAGGAGCGCCTGAAACAATTAGATGCTTAGCTTGCAAATAAGAGTTTTGATAAACATAAAAAGCATTTATCGTATTATTTACTCTCATCTTTGCATAATCAAAAACCAATCTTGCCAATCCAGAATCAGATTTTAATTTTATAAAATTATCTTTAAAATTCACAACTGGAACTGACTCTATTAAATCATTACCTAGACGATTTGTAAGAGAAAAATCGAAATGTAAATAATTATCACCAAAATCAGAATATATAATTTGACCACTAAACGATAAATCATTTTTCTGTAACAATAGTTTGTTATTCTCACCTTCTACAACAAAAATCTTATTGCAATCTTCTTTAGAGCCACCCCTTCTTTGAAACTCACACAAAACAAAATCTGGATCACCAACATTTACAATAGCGTCACCGTTTAACCCTATCGCACCCGCAAAGTATTGATCTACACTATGACTAATGTTTTCAACACCTTCAAGCTCAATATCCTGCAAAGTCATTGTGTTATGCCCTAGATTCAAAAGATCTCCAGATATTTCTGGATTTTTTGAAATAGAAAGACGTTTTTGTCCGCCCAAACCTCTAACAAAAAAAACATTCGCTGTTTGAGCACTATTATTAGTAAGACTGATTTTACTTTGTGAAAAAGTTATATTATTACTCAACTCAAAGATCACATCTTCATCTATATTAATATTTCCACCCTTCATTGTCTTATCCGGCTGCCTCCTTACTCGTTGATCAAAAGTATTATTATTAAGCCTAGTTAAAGTTAGATTTTTTAGAATTACCGTTTTTCCTGCCGAAACTATAAATTGTGGTTTATCTGGGTCGGCAAAAAACAAGGTTGCGCCCTGTCCATCAATCGTTAAGTTTTCATCTATTTGTATAAATTTAGTTGGATGAATAAAACAACTATTTTCTAAGGTTAAATCTGAAGTTAAGGGCGCCTTGGTTAGCTTTGTACATGTTTCAGAAGTACAAACAATAATTGTAGACCTATCACAAAGCTCTTTTACTGTACCTGTATTAACAAAAGTTAAATTTCTAGCGGCTTCATTATAACGAACATTCGCATCCTGCCATACATGATCAACAAATATAGCCTTTGGTGCCTTTAATTCTCCAGGATTTGATTCATTTGTATCAAGCCATAAAGTTGCTCCATCAACAGTCAATGATCCATTTGTATCAAACAACCAATCATGATCTCTGAGAATAAATGTCGTTGTACCCTCTACATAAATTCCACCCGTTAAAGTCTGTACATTATTTGCAAGTTCAACTTGAACATTTGTCATTCTAACCATCGAAGTTTCATCTGCAAAATCAAGTTTTTGCGCCTCAATACCTTTCAGATAAAGGCTTGATAAAGATAAGATTGTATTTGGGGCAACATAAATTTTGGCTAAATGATGGCTCATGTCCAAAATATTTCCATTGCCATTTATACCAGCATCTCCGTTAAAGGTCCAAGAAGAAGTTAAAGAAACCTTGGCATGCAACTCAAGCTCCAATGCATCTTTAAAATCAAAAACCGAAGACCAAGTACTAGGAGCTCCAGGCAGATGTAAAGTATTATTATTTAAAACAATTGTTCCCGAACCAGTAATTAGAGAGTCGTCACCCAAATGGAGATCATCATTTAAAATCAAAGTACCGGTGTTAAGTTCTATTGATTTATTCAACTTACTTTGCAATGCGACTGTTAAAGTTGTATTAAAATCTCCATCAAAAATTATTGTGCTATCAAATAAAGATTGTCCCTCTAGTCTATTATTTTTACCACTCACTTCTATAGACTGAGCAACTGTCCCAGGAGAACCAATAAACTTACTATTTCCATTCAAAAAAATTTTATCAGGAACATCAGGACTAAAATCTGCGGTTAACAGTCCCTGGGAAAGATAAGTATCTAATATCCCATGCATAAAACTTATATCTTGCCCTATAATATCTGAACCTGTTTGCATTAAAAGGGTTCCATCCCAGTTTGAAATGGCTTGATCTAAAATAAGTTTTGATCCTGAATTTAATTTGAATTGTGACACTTGATGAGAAAATCTAATGCTCGGACTTAGACAACCTACGCTTAAAAAAAAAGTTATCACAAAAAATATTTTTTTCGTCATCACCCAACTCCCCAAAATCAATACTATATATTTATAATATAATTATTAGCAAAAACATATTAGAAAACTCAACTTATTTAATCTATAACCAAGTCTTACATATCGATTCAAAAGATCCCCCCCCCCCAAATCAAAAAGCCAACTTTAAGCACTACCACAAAACTATTTACTTTGATGCTTAAAGTTTTAGTAAAATAAACTAAATTTAAATATGAGTAGTAAAAAAATAAACAGATAAAAAATTCTATAAATAATTAAATCGATCTAAAGGGAAAGAGTAGTAAAAATGAAGATATATCCTAGAATATTATCTATTTTATGTTTAGTTATATTTCTCATAAATATAAAAATCTATGCAGGAATAAACTTTACAAACAGAAACTCTGCAATAGCATTAAAAGATGCCAACTCCAAGTTTAAATATGGAGGCGGAGCCTTGCAGGGCTGGCTACAACAATCCATAGTTAGATCTTCAGGTACTGACGACCTAAAAACTGGTGATGCTGATAGTATTATTACCTACGCAGAAGCATCTGATGATTTAATTGTTAATAATAGTAATGCCATCATAAACATCGCCTCTGCTAACGCCGAACTCGAAGGCTCAATCAGAGCTAACTCCAGAGGCATTCAATATAACAGTAATTACTTACTAGCATTAGACACTGACCTTCAAGATCAAATAGATATTAACTCTGGTAACATTAGAGTTAACTCCAGAAACATTTCTTATAACTCAAACACATTATTAGTTAACCAACAAAATATCACCAATAATTCAACTGCTCTACTTTACGGCATTAAAAATAATAGCAACGCAATTCTCGCAATCGATACTACCGCGCTTGAAGGTGCAGTCAGAGCCAACTCTAGAAATATTGTTTATAACAGCAATGCAATATTAGTTAACCAAGACAACATCACCAATAATTCAACTGCTCTACTTT
>CAYVQB010000031.1:0-12116 GCA_964453985.1 uncultured Pseudomonadota bacterium | reverse complement strand
AAATGGTAGGCACGAGCGGATTCGAACCGCTGACCCTTGCTACGTCAAAGCAATGCTCTGCCAACTGAGCTACGCGCCTACACCTAACTTAACTAACTTCTTTCCAAGGAAATATTCTCAAGACCCGCTTCAAGCTCTTCTTCGGTACGAGCCTGTTTTTCAAGGTCTGAAACATCTTCACCTAAATGTTTTAATCTAAAAGATGATATTCCAGTTCCTGCAGGTATGAGTCTACCAATTTGGACATTTTCTTTCAAGCCATAAAGGTAATCAACTTGACCCGCAATTGAAGCTTCCGTTAAAACTTTCGTCGTTTCTTGGAATGACGCAGCAGACAAGAAGCTTTCTGTACCCAAAGAAGCCTTTGTAATACCCATAAGTACAGGTTTAGCCATTGCTATTTTTTTACCTTCTTTTGCTATCATTCTATTAACAGTTTGAAGATGAATCTTATCAATTCTGTCACCAACAGCAAAACTGGTATCACCAGCATCTAAAATTTGTACTTTTCTAAGCATCTGTCTTACTATCATCTCAATATGCTTATCACTGATTTCTACACCTTGTAAACGATAAATCTCTTGTACTTCTTTTACCAAGTACTTCTGTAACTCTTCAGGTCCCAATATTCTCAATATGTCATGCACGTTCGGATCACCTGAAGTCAATGGATCTCCAGCTTTTATCTGGTCACCATCTTCAACATTTAAGTGCTTACTTCTAGGAACATTGTATTCAAAGATTTCGCCTTCTTCAGATGTAACACTTATTCTTCGCTGACCTTTATGTAGTCCACCAAATTGTATCTCACCATCGATATCTGCAATCACAGCAATATTTTTAGGAATACGTGCTTCAAATAATTCTGCTACTCTAGGCAAACCACCGGTGATATCTCGTGTTTTCTTCTCTTCTCTTGGCAATCTTGCAAGAACATCACCACCAAGAACCTCTTGTCCATCTTCTACAATCAGCGTTGCACTTGTAGGGAGATAATAACGAGCATGTTCTTCACCGGAAGCATCTAAAACAACCATATAAGGCTGTCTCTTTTCATCTCGCCTCTCAAGAATAGCCTTACTTGTTTGACCAGTTTCTTCATTGTATTTAACTTGATATGTAACATTTTCAATTAAATCAACAAACTCAATCTTACCAGGTTTTTCTGTTAAGATTACGCGTTCAGGATTTAACTCAGAAATCTTCTGACCAACTAGTATTTTGACTTCATCTTCAACAAATAATAATGTTCCGTACTCTAATTCAAATTCTTCAAGCTCTCTGCCATCATCAGCAACAATAGCAAGACTAGCTTTACGATTTATGACAACTAAAACACCATCACGGTTTCTAACAACTTGAACTTCTCTATATTGAACGTTACCCGCAAACTTGGAAATGTTAAAATCTTTTTCAACAAGACCACTAGCGGTACCACCAATATGGAAGGTTCTAAGTGTAAGCTGCGTACCTGGCTCACCAATAGACTGAGCAGCTATAATACCAACAGCTGTTCCAATATCTACTAATTCAAGAGTAGACAAATCCATACCATAACATTTAGCACAGATCCCTCGTTTAGACTGACATGTCATAGCAGATCTAACCGCAACTTCAGTAACAGCCGATTGTCTAACCTTGGCTGCTAACTTAGAGCTTATAAGCTCACCTTGTCTTATCAATAATTCACCACTGAGAGGATCCGTTAAATCTTCGGCAGCAATACGTCCAAAAATTCTCTCTTCTAATGCTTCTAGAATTTCACCAGATTCTTTGAGATCACTTAAAGTCAAATACCCCAAAGTATTACAATCGGGCTGAGTAACAACAACATCTTGAGCTACATCAATTAATCTTCTTGTTAAATAACCAGCATCAGCAGTTTTTAAAGCTGTATCAGCAAGACCTTTTCTTGCTCCGTGAGTTGATATGAAGTATTCAAAAACATTCAAACCTTCTTTAAAGTTTGCAGTAACTGGCGTTTCCATAATCTCACCAGAAGGCTTGGCCATTAAACCTCTCATACCAGCTAACTGTCTAATTTGCTGTCTTGAACCTCTAGCTCCAGAATCTAACATCATGAAAACCGGATTAAAGGGGACACTGTTGCTAGCTTCATTCTCCGAAGCTTTACTATCAATGCCTTCTAAAACGGTAAGCATATCATTAGAAACATTCTCAGTTGCTCTAGCCCAAATCTGAATAACCTTATTATAACGTTCACCATTTGTAATGGCGCCGTCTCTATAAAGTTTTTCTGCTTTTTCTACTTCTTTTTTAGCTTTTTTTACAATTCCAATTTTAGTATCAGGAATCACTAAGTCATTTATGCAAAGCGATATCCCACCTAAAGTAGCATTTGTAAAGCCCAAACTTTTTATTTTATCTAAAGCTTCAACGGTTTTTTCAGCTCCAAAAAATTTGTGCAACATTGAAATAAGTTTTACTAAGTCTTTTTTCTTAACAGCTTTATTTATCCATTCAAAGTTAGTTCCTTCAGGAAGAGCCTCATACAAAAGAACTCTACCAACAGTTGTTTGGATAGGGTTAGACCCAAGTTTTAAACGTAAGCTGATAGGAGCTTGAACATTGATCTGACCATGTTGATAGGCATAAACAACTTCTTGTATGTCTGAGAAAATTAACCCAGAACCCTTCACATTCTTACGACCTTTGGTCATATAATAAAGACCTAAAACCATATCTTGAGAAGGAGTTGCTACTGGCTTACCACTAGAAGGAGACAAAATATTCTTGGAAGAAAGCATAAGGTTATTAGCTTCTTGTCTTGCCTTTTTACTCAGCAATACGTGAACAGCCATTTGATCACCATCAAAGTCAGCATTAAATGCAGAACAAACCAACGGGTGAACTTTAATAGCCTTACCTTCAACCAAGATTGGATAAAAAGCCTGGATACCTAATCTATGCAAAGTCGGAGCACGGTTTAATAGTACTGGACGATCTTTTACAACCTCTTCCAATGCATCCCAAACTTCAGCCGTCATATTTTCAACCATACGCTTGGCTACTCTTAAGTTTGGAGCATGCTCTCTTTTTTGTAATTCTACGTAAACAAAAGGCTTAAATAATTCTAAGGCCATCAGTTTAGGTAAACCACATTGATGAAGCTTAAGTTCCGGCTCTACAACAATTACAGATCTTCCGGAATAATCCACACGCTTACCAAGCAAGTTTTGTCTAAATCTACCCTGTTTACCTCTAAGCATTTCACTCAAAGATTTTAGAGGTCTTTTATTCGAACCTCTTACGGGCTGGCCTCTTCGACCATTATCAATTAATGCATCAACAGATTCTTGAAGCATTCGTTTTTCATTTTTAATAATTACGTCCGGAGCTTCAAGCTCTATTAAACGACGTAACCTTATATTTCTATTTAAAACTCTTCGATACAAATCATTTAAATCAGAACTAGCAAAACGACCACCTTCTAAGGGAACCAAAGGTCTTAAATCTGGTGGAATAACTGGTAAAACTTCTAATACTATCCATTCAGGCCTAATATTAGCATTAGACAAACCAGATAAAACTTTATTTCTTTTTGCTAACTTATGTCTTATTGCAACAGAAGCCGTTTGACCATATTCTTCTTCTATTTTTCGAACTTCAAAATTAAGGTCGATCATAGAAAGAAGCGTCCTAACCGCCTGGCCGCCCATATCAGCACTAAAAACAGTGTCTTCAGGGTGAGCAGCAAAGTAGTCTTCATACTCCTGAGGTGCAAGTAAGGTTTTTTGTGGATAAGGAGAACTACCCTGATTAACAACTATATAACTATCAAAGTAAATAACGCGTTCTAAATCACGAACAGTCATATTAAGCATCAAGCTCAAATAACTAGGAATCCCCTTTAAATACCAAATATGGCAAACAGGAGAAACAAGGTTAATATGCCCCATTCGTTCTCTACGAACTTTTGATTGAATTACCTCTACACCACATTTTTCGCATGTTACACCACGGTGCTTCATACGCTTATATTTTCCGCAATTACATTCCCAGTCTTTTACCGGACCAAAAATACGTGCGCAAAATAAACCATCACGTTCTGGTTTTAGTGTACGATAGTTTATTGTTTCTATCTTTTTAACTTCACCATAAGAAAGAGAACGCATCTTATCCGGAGAAGCTATACTCAACTTAATAGCATTAAACTGAGTTGTATTTATATATTCACGAAATCTTTCAAGTATTCTATTATTCACCAACTCGCTCCTTGCTAGTCTTAAATAGATCTACCTGCAGACCTAAACTTTGCAGTTCTTTTACTAAAACATTAAATGATTCAGGTATCCCAGGCTCAGTTACTTCTTCACCTCTGACAATAGCTTCATAAGCTTTTATTCGCCCATTAACATCATCAGACTTCACTGTTAACATCTCCTGCAAGGTGTACGCTGCGCCATAAGCATACAACGCCCACACTTCCATCTCACCAAAACGCTGTCCACCAAACTGTGCCTTACCGCCTAATGGTTGCTGTGTAATTAAAGAGTATGGTCCAACGGAACGAGCATGAAGCTTATCATCTGCCATGTGATTAAGTTTCATCATATAGATGCAACCAACAGTCACAGGCTGACCAAAAGGCTCACCTGTCTGCCCATCATAAAGAGTATATGCTCCACTAGGTGATAAGCCTAACTCTTCGAGTAATGGCACAATCTCTTTTTCATAACTAGCACCATCAAACACCGGTGTACTCATAGACACACCATGCTCAGCTGTCTTTTTAGCAAAATCTATAAGTGAATCTTTGCCATATTGTTTTTCTATACTGTCTACCACGTCACTACCATAATATTTAGATAGGGCAGCTTTGACATTTTTATGACTAAGATCATTTAGTTCTTTTGCAAAATTAGAACCCATCTTTCTACCGGCCATACCTAAAATAGTTTCTAGAATTTGACCAACGTTCATACGACCAGGAACGCCAAGAGGGTTAAGTACTATGTCAGCAGGAGTACCATCTTGTAAATAAGGCATATCTTCAACATTAACTATTTGAGATACCACACCTTTATTACCGTGTCTTCCCGCCATTTTATCACCAACAGAAACGTGTCGTTTCATTGCAACATAGACTTTAATCATTTTTAAAACACCAGAAGGAAGTTCATCACCTTTTCTAAGTTTAGATAACTGTTCATGTTTCAATGCAGTTAAAACATGGATCTGGTTATTAAACATCTCCTGATATTGCTGTATTTTTTCATTTATTTTTTTATCTGTAACTTCGATTTTAAACAGATCTTCAGCGCTAGCTTGCTCAAGTTTTTGCTTATCAAAGAGACCTTTTAAAGAAAAAGGCTTGTCTTTGGCTGCTTTTGCTTGCTTGCCATCTAAAAGTTCTATAATTCTGGTTATTGCACCTTTTTGCAAAATGGATACATGATAATCAAAATTTTCTTCTACTTTTTCTGTTTCTTTAGCTACAAATTCTTTATATCTTTTATCTTTTCGAATACCGCTTTTTGAGAAGACCTTAACACCAATAACGGTCGCGTCTACTCCAGGCGGAACCCTTAAAGATGTATCTCGAACTTCCCTTGATTTTTCTCCAAAAATAGCTCTTAATAACTTTTCTTCAGGAGATACTTGAACGTCACCCTTAAGAGTTACCTTACCAACTAAAATAGCTCCAGGCCTTACCCTTGTACCAACACGGACGACACCGTCTTCGTCAAGAGCTTCCAAGTCCTTTTCACCAATATTAGGAATATCTCGAGTAATCTCTTCTGCTCCAAGCTTTGTATCACGAGCCTCTACAACAAATTCTTCCACGTGAACAGAAGTAAAGACATCTTCAGCAACAAGGCGCTTGCTAAGAACTATAGCATCCTCAAAATTGTAGCCATGCCAAGGCATGAAAGCGACAAGAACGTTACTACCTAAAGCTAATTCTCCATTAACAGTTGCAGCACCACATGCCAAAACATCATTTACTTCAACTTTGGCTCCAACTTTTACATTAGATACATAGTGAATCCATGTATTATGACTGGATCTTGCAAATTTCTTGAGAGCATAGATATCAACAGGTTTTGAGAACCATTTGTGTTCATCCCTAGCATTGTCATATAAGCGAACCACTATCTTATCTGCAGAGACATATTCGACGACGCCTGCATTTCTAACAAGAAGAGAAGTACCTTGCGTTGATCCTATTTCTTTTTCCATACCAGTTCCAATAATAGGACTCTGACACTTAATAATAGGAACAGCCTGTCGTTGCATATTAGATCCCATCAACGCTCTGTTAGCATCATCATGCTCTAAGAATGGAATTAATGCTGTCGGAACAGAAACCAATTGGCGGGGAGAAGCATCAACAAAATCTACATCTTCAACAGGAACAGTAATCAAGTTACCATCTTGCCTAATTAAAAGATCTTTTTTAGTTATATGCCCTTCTTTATTTATAGGTATAGCCGCCTGAGCAACACGTTTACCGATCTCTTGATAGGCATCCATATAAACAACTTCATCCTGAACAACATTTTTTATAACCGGTCTGTAAGGCGTCTGAATAAAACCAAGCTCATTAACTCTTGCATAAGTTGCAAGAGAAGATATCAAGCCAATGTTTTGACCTTCAGGAGTTTCAATAGGACAAATTCTTCCATAGTGAGAAGTATGAACGTCACGAACTTCAAAAGTCGCTCTTTCCCTTGTAATACCTCCGGGCCCAAGAGCAGACAATCGTCTTTTGTGCGCCATCTCAGCTAAGGGATTAGTTTGGTCCATAAACTGTGATAATTGCCCAGTTCCAAAGAACTCTCTTAATACTGCAGCCAAAGGCTTTACATTTAAGAAATCATAAGGCATTAAAACTGCATAGTTATCCTGCAATCTAAAACGCTCTTTAATTATTCTTTCAATGCGAGTTAAACCTGAATAAAGCTGACCCTGTAGCAATTCGCCAACCAATCTAACCGCTCTATTTCCAAGGTGATCAATATCGTCTAATTCACCTTCTCCTCGCTCTTTCAAACCTACTAAATACTTTATAGCTGCAACTATATCTTCTTGTGTTAACTGTGTATTAGATTGATCAATATCAAGACCAAGTTTTCTATTGCAGCGAATTCGACCAACAATTGTTAGGTCGTAAAAACGTGAATTATAAAAAAGATTATCCAAGTATTCTTCCATAATTTTCGCGGAAGGAACATCCCCTGGTCTTAATTTAGAATAAACGTCTTTGAGAGCTTCTTGTCTATTGTTTGCATGATCCTGAGCAAAAGATAAAGCTATAGATGATTGCAAAACATAACCGGAAGAATGAATTATGCTCATTGAATTATTTTTCAATAAGGCGACCTGATCAACTAATTCTTCGGTTAAAATTGTGCCCTGCTGAGCAACGATCTCACCCGTATCAGTATCAAAAACATCTTCAGCTAGAATCCTATTGATAAGGCTAGCTTTCCTAACAAAAAGATCTTTCACACCTTCTTTTAAAAGCTTCTCGATTAAACTTTTAGAAAAACGTTGACCGATAGTAAACTCCGACTCAACATTTTTTGGAAGAGCACCAATTTCTAGTCTTTGACCAACTAAACCGTTATTAACTTTTCGGCTAAATTTACCACTTTTAATTTGAATAGTTTCAAAGTCATAAAACATAGGCAAGATTTTATCTTTATCTATACCCAATGCTTGTAGAAAAGTTGTAACTAAAATCTTTTTCTTTTTATCTATACGAACATAGAGAACATCGTTTTGATCAAATTCAAAATCTAGCCAAGAACCTCTACTTGGAATGATTCTAGCTATATGACAAGCTTGCCCCCTAAAGTCTTTGATTTTTCTGCTTACAGAAAACATGACACCGGGAGCTCTATGCATTTGACTAACAACTACCCTATCAACCCCGTTTATAACGAAGGTTCCATTGCTTCCTAGCTTATAAATACCGCTCTCATCCTCATATAAATCGACCATGATAGGAAGATCACAAAAAAACACTTCCTGTTCTTTTATCTCTCTTACAACCCTAGACGCGGTATCTACATCTATATCCCAAGTAATAAGCTGCATTTTAACTTTTAATGGCATTGAATAAGTTTTGCCACTATAGCGACTTTCATCAACAGTTATAGCAGTTTTTACGCCCACTCTTGAGAAACATTTTTTACATACGATATAAGCTGCTGTTTCTTGCCCGCAATTCGTACATATATGATCTATTAATTTACTACAACCAGCTTTTTTACAAGCAGAACACTTCCATGAGTAACGGTTAGTAATCCCTGTGAGATTTCCACAGGTACATCCCCAATCACCCAACTCGTAGCTTACATATTCTAAGGAAATACGATCATTATGCTCTATAGGAAAAGTATCTTTCAATACTTTTTCTAGACCAAAATTTTTTCGTTCAGAAGGCAAAGAATCAAGTTGGACAAAATCATTGAAAGACTTAGATTGTATTTCTATGAGGTTTGGTAGACTAACAACCTCCTTGATCTTACCAAAAGATTTTCTTAAAGCACCTTTTCCAGTTTGAATTTGAGACATTCAGCAGCTCCCAAGGCATATTAATTTTAATTATGTTTTTTTAAAACTAAAATTTACGTCTCCCCCTACACAACCACAAAAGAAACGAAAGGGTTAACCTTTTAAATATAGTAAAAAATTAAATATTTAAAAAGTTAACCTTATTTTTTTTATATTTCTTTAAGTTTTGTCTATTTAAGACAATTCAACCTTTGCGCCAGCGGCTTCTAAGGCATCCTTGATCTTATTAGCATCTTCTTTATTTGCAGCTTCAGCAACAACCGCAGGGGCTGATTCTGCCATATCTTTTGCTTCCTTTAATGCCAAAGAAGTAACAGATCTTAAAGCTTTAATTACTTTAATTTTTTCGCTACCAATATCTTTTAAGGTAACTTTGAATTCTGTTTTTTCTTCTGCTGGTTGAGCATCTGATGCTGGAGCTGGGCCGGCTGCTGCAACTGGCATTGATGCAGAAACGCCAAATTTCTCTTCCAATGCCTTTACCAATTCAGCAACTTCCAAAAGAGACATTTTTTCTATTTTCTCAATGATTCCAGCAATATTCGTTGTTGACATTAGAACCTCACGTATAAAATTATATAAATAAACTAAACAAATAACTAATTAACTATAAAAACTAAACGTTTTGTTGTTTCTCTGAAACCTGTTTTAAAACATATAGCAAGCGGATTATCATCATATTCAAAAGCATAGCCAACTTACTGGTAGGACCCTGGATAGTTCCTAGAAGCTGCGACAACAAGACTTCTCTTGAAGGCAGATTAGCCAAGAAATTAATATCAGCATCAGAAATCACCTTTGATTCAAAATAACCTGATACTATTCTTAATGCTTTATTACCCTTAGAAAACTTCACTAACGCTTTAGCAACAGAAGGAACTTCTTCATTTGCTAAAACTAGCCCTACTTGATCTTTAAGTTGGTCGTAAAAGCCTTGGATTGCATCAACATCCTTGACAGCTATTCTCATCAATCGAGCTTTTGTGACCTTAAATTGACCACCTATTTCACGTAAATCCTTACGTAAAGCTTCTAGGCTTGCAACATCAATCCCCTTGTAACCGACCAAAAAAGCTGCTTGAGCATCTGAAAACAACTTTTTCACATCACTAACAACAGCCTCTTTTTGTTGACGATTCATCTTGAATACCTTTTCTTATACACCACTTTAAACAATTTCATCAGGATTTAAAGCTACACCTACCCCCATAGTAGATGAAATCACAATTTTCTTAATAAACTTACCTTTAGACGTAGGAGGCTTGCTCAATCTAACCGCATGAACTAATGCTGTAAGATTTTCCAACAACTTATCCTCTTTAAAAGAAATCTTACCAAAAGGAGCATGTACAACGCCGCCTTTATCATTTCGATAAGATACTCGACCTTTTTTTAGGTCAGAAACGATAGTTGCTACATCAAAAGTAACCGTTCCAATTTTCTTGTTAGGCAATAAACCTTTTGGTCCTAAAATTTTAGCAACCTTACCAACCATACCCATTAGATCTGGAGTAGCTACTGCAACATCAAAACCGGTCCAACCACCCTGAACTTTTTCAATTAGATCATCAGCACCAACAAAATCAGCACCTGCATCTTTAGCTGTCTGCTCATGATCACCTTTAGCAAAAACAAGAATTCGAACAGTTTTGCCTGTGCCATTAGGAAGTAATACTGAACCTCTAACGGTCTGTTCACCTTTAGAAGGATCTATTCCTAAAACTAAATCTACATCAACCGATTCATCAAATTTAGTATGTGCATTTTTAATTACAAATTCTAAGGCTGACTTAGCATTTGTAATATCTGTAGACTCTAATAAATCTTCTACTTTTTTATGTTTTTTACCAATCTTGCTCATTGCAAAATCCAATTCAAGTAATTACCAAATTAATCAACGACATCAAGCCCCATGCTTCTAGCACTACCTTCTATGATCTTTTTTGCAGCTTCCATATTAAAAGCATTAAGATCAGGCATCTTAATCTTTGCAATTTCTTCTATTGCAGTTCTATTAATAACACCAGCAACATCTTTGCCAGGATTACTAGAACCTTTTTTCACGTTTGCCCTTTTACGAATCAATTCAGATACCGGAGGAGTCTTTAATATGAAATCAAAAGTCCGGTCTGTATATATAGTTATAAAAACAGGAACAGTTTCACCCTTACGCTTAGAAGTAGCAGCATTGAATTTCTTACAAAAATCCATAATACTGACACCGTGCTGACCTAAGGATGAACCTACTGGAGGAGCTGGAGTTGCAGCACCACCCTGTAGCATCATTTTTACGCTAGCTTTAATTTTTTTTGCCATAACTTAAACCTAATTTAATTAAGTGCACTATTATCTTTTAACCTGATCAAACCCCAATTCAACAGGGGTAAGCCTACCAAAAATACTTACCATAACAGTAAGCTTTTCTCGCTCTTCATCAACCTTGTCGACAATTCCAACAAAACCCGAAAACGGTCCTGAAGAAATATGCACTTCATTACCCACAGAATACATCTCTTCCTGGGTAGATACTGGAAGTTTTCCACTCATCTGAGCAAAAATACGTTCGACTTCTTTATCTGAAAGGGATACAGGATTTCTGCCTCCCAAAAACCTAGAAACTCTTGGTGTTGAAGCTACAACACGGAAAGATTCGCCATTCAATTCCAGCTGCACAAGGAGATAGCCAGGAAAAATCTTTTCCTTTTTATCCTTGGCATCATCATCAGCCGCAAACAAACTCACGACCTCACTAGAAGGAACTAGAACTTCTCCAAACAAATCTTGCACATCTTCTTCTTCAATGCGCTTTACTAGATCCGCCCTAACAATATCTTCAAAACCTGTATAAACCTGTATTACATACCAACGTTTCATTATCCAACCGTAAATTTACTGCGAAATTAAAAAATCCCTAAAAGCTGATGAGTTTCTTTATAAACATACTGATAACAGCGTCCATGCCACCCAAAAGAATTGCAAACACTATAGTCAGAAAGCAAACTATAATTGTAGCACCTATCAATTCGTCTTTGCTTGGCCAGGTTATCTTATGTATTTCAGCTTTAACCTCATTCAAAAAAGCAAGAACCTTATTCATTATATCCCTCAATTCTAAATCTAGCAACCAGATAAATGGCAGGCCAGGAGGGACTCGAACCCCCAACCAGCAGATTTGGAGTCTGCTGCTCTACCAATTGAGCCACTGGCCTTCCTACTTAGTCTCCCTGTGTTCCTTGTGTGATCTACACTTAGAACAATATTTGCTTAAGTTTAATTTTCCAAATTGTCTCTTTTTGGAAACTCTTTTCCCGTAATTTCGGGATTTACATTCCTTACATTCAAGATGTATAACTATTCTAGCTTTTGCCATATCTTTAACTTTCCCTAAAATTCAAATGGAGCCCGCGACCGGCTTTGAACCGGTGACCTCTCCCTTACCAAGGAAGTGCTCTACCAACTGAGCTACGTGGGCCCTCACCTATCTTAATTAACTGGAGCTGGCAACTGGATTCGAACCAGCGACCTGCTGATTACAAATCAGCTGCTCTACCAACTGAGCTATGCCAGCA
>CAYVQB010000030.1:0-12473 GCA_964453985.1 uncultured Pseudomonadota bacterium | reverse complement strand
TTTTATCCCATACAATAATGCATTACTATTATTTTTTATCCCATTATCTTGATCTATCTTAATTAACGCATTACTATTATTTTTTATTCCATATAATAATGCATTACTATTAGAATAAATGAGGTTTGTTGTACCCTGAGCTATAATATCTCCAGAAGCATATCCCTCTATCCATTGATCTGCTGCTTGGTCACCAAAAGCTTTAACTATTGAATCTTCAGACCATCCTGTTATGTCAGAAACATTACTAACTCTTAGCGCTGAACCACTTTGCTTGATAAGAAATCTTGAGTTATCTCCAGAAAAATTAATAGCTGAATCTAGAAGAACAAAGTTAACAATATTAAATAACAATAACAGAGTAAATGTTCTAGCTAAAAAAAAGACTACTCTCTCAAACACAACACCCCTTTTTATTTTTTAAATCAATTAACTTAATTCACGTTATCATAAAAAACTTGCCCGGCCAGATCAACATAACTTCTACCAAGTAAATTTATCTCCAAGTCGTCATCAGCACCTAAAACACTCTCTCCAAAAACTATAGACTTAGAATATGCTTGAGAAGTTGTATCATATCCATAAATAAGCCTATAATTTTTAACATTTAGATTTGAAGCCGTAAAACTTGCAGCTAAATTTTTACCATCAGGAGAAATAGCTAAAGACCATACGAAAGTAGATGAAAGCCCACCTGTTAAATTTGTAGCTTCAGTAAGACTAGTTCCATCAAAAATATAAACTATTATATCTGCAGGACTCGTATCTAATCCAACAAAAACATAATTTCTATCTTTGCTCCAGGTTGTCGACCTTCCACCATGACCTGGTAATGTTGCCGTCCCCACAGAACCACCTAAAGTTCCGGTACCCCTATAAAAAGGATAAATAGATACGTTACCATCTGAATTACCGGAAACAACAGAAACATAATTTTGATCCGAACTCCATTTACAATCTCTCACAATCGTTGCTACAGATTTTATTAGACTTTTTCTTGTTAAAGCTACTCCATTAAACGAATATAATATTATTTGTCTCAAAGTGTCATCATTTCCTCCAGCAAGCAAGTATAGTCCGTCGGGACTCCATTCAATACTAGATGCAGTTTTGGAGTTATTAAACCACGAATCCTGAGTCACAAAGCTCAGCGCATTACCGTTAAAACCCAATACTATTACTTTAGCTGGTGATCCAAATATACCAACAGCTAAGTAATTACCATCAGGACTCCAAGAAAGCCCGTAAACCGTTCCACCAGCATTATAAGTGCCAGCGGAAGATAAGGCATTAGTCTCTCGATCAAAACGATAAACATGCACTGGCTCTCCTGCTTTATTGCTACCTATTGCCAAATATTTTCCTGATGGGTGCCAGGCTACCCTATTAACTGAAGAGGCTCCATGATTCACTGAGGCTATAAATTGAAATTGTGAACCATTAAACCTATATATTTCAAGCAGCACAGAGTCTCCAACTACGGCAAGATAAACGCCATCAGGACTCCACGCGACTGAACGTGGGTTACTACTAATAGCTGTATTTATAGTAAAGATATCATCCATAGCATCTAACCTTGTGTAACCAGCACTACTCAAAGTAACCCTGTTATCCAAAAACAAATTTCCAGCTGTTAACCGAAGACCCGTATGAGTTGTTTGTAAAACACAACCGTTTAAATATAAGCTAGCTGATTTGTCTTCGAATTCAATTAAATTATCTATAGTGCTTGATGGACGATATTCAAAAGTCATACCAGACTCAAAAGCCAAAGATGAATCAGAACATATTCTTGTAAAACTGGGGGAACGGTAATTAAAATTATAAGTCCCAGAAACTACAACATCGTTATGAATAAACAGTTGACCTCGATCAAAGTCAAAATCATTAGCTATTTTCAGATTTACATTTTCTAAAGCAAGCTGACTATCTGGAGCACTCAACCTAACAGGTGTTGCAGGATATTCTGTATATGTACTTCTTAAAGTTAGATTCCTTAAAGTCAATGTCGTACTTTGATCTATAACAAGTTGCGCCCACCTACCAACAGAAAGTTCATTTCCATTACCATCTATAGCTAAATCACCTACTATATACAGGATATAATTATCCGGTAAATGTAAATTGCCCTCCAAAATCACACTATTGCCCATAGCGTTAATTTGACCACCACCAGGAGTAAGAGTAACATTTGAATCAAGATATAGCGTACTCAGAAGTTTTATTTTACCAGTATTTCTTAGATCTATTCCACCAGAGACAGTAAAATATGTATCAAGTACTGCCGTTGCATCTTGCTCAACGGTAAAGCCATTGTTGAATCTCACAAAACCTGTCTGAACTGTATCGCCAGAATGAAAAACCTTGTGCTCCCTGTTGTACTTAAAAAAATCAGCTATATACAACAAGGTGTTACTGTTATTTTTTATATCTACAGCAAAGTTTTCCACCAATGTATTACTATTGTTTTTTATTCCATATAACAATGCATTACTATTATTCTCCATATCCTTATTAAGCTTAATTAATGCATTGCTATTATTTTTTATTCCATACAACAGCGCATTACTATTATTTTTCATATCTTCTATTAATAGTAATAAAGCATTACTGTTGTTTTTTATTCCATATAACAATGCGTTGCTATTATTCTGAATTCCATTATCTTGATCTATTTTGATTAACGCATTACTATTATTTTTTATTCCATATAACAATGCATTACTATTATTCTCTATGTCTTGATCTATTTTGACTAACGCATTACTATTATTTTTTATTCCATATAACAATGCATTACTATTATTTTTCATATCTTCTATTAATGGCAATAAAGCGTTACTATTATTTTTTATTCCATACAACAGCGCATTACTATTATTTTTCATATCTTCTATTAATAGTAATAAAGCATTACTGTTGTTTTTTATTCCATATAACAATGCGTTGCTATTATTCTGAATTCCATTATCTTGATCTATTTTGATTAACGCATTACTATTATTTTTTATTCCATATAACAATGCATTACTATTATTCTCTATGTCTTGATCTATTTTGACTAACGCATTACTATTATTTTTTATTCCATATAACAATGTATTACTATTATTTTCTATGTCTTGATCTATATTGACTAACGCATTACTATTATTTTTTATTCCATACAACAATGCATTACTATTATTTTCAAAATCCTTAGCAGGTATAATTAAAGCATTACTATTATTTTTTATTCCATATACTAATGCATTACTGTTTGAATAAACGAGGTTTGTTTGAGCATCTACAGTCCCTGAACCATCCTGGGTAATAATAACACCAGAGGAATATCCCTCTACCCATTGATCACAAGATTCATTCCCAAAATCTTTTACAATAGAACTCTCTGACCAACCCGTTACTTTTGATGCATTATTTATTTTTAATTTAGAGTTGCTCTCTTTTATGGCAATAGTAGCAGTATCATTTTTGAAATAAACAGTTGCTGTTAAATTTGTAAAAAAAGAAGACAAAAAAATTAAATTTAAAATATTTTTTTTAAGCTGAATCATCAGTTAAAATCCCATTTAATACCACATAACTACCACCCAGTATATTTACATCAAGATCATGATCTGAACCTAAAGATGAATCTCCAAATATTAATGCGCGAGAAACGGCTTGAGGAGTTGTTTCATACCCAAAGCCGAGCTTATAAATAACAACATGCTCATGAGTTGCTGTCGACCCACCTACAGCCATATATTGCCCATCGGGGCTAACCCTTATACCTTGAATAACCGTTCCAGGAAAAGCTTCTCTAAATAATAAACTGGAAATAGAACTTCCATCAAAACTATAAATTTCTGTATTATCAGGACCAAAACCACCTATAGCAAAATACTTGCCATCTTTTAGCCATGTAAGAGAAACTACTTCGCCTGAATAAAAACCAGAATCTAGAAAACTTAACTTTTTAGTTGTTTCTTTATTAAATCTATAGACCCTAAAAGTAGCTCCAGTTCCACCAACAATTAAATATTCATTATTAGGACTCCAAGCAACTTCATAAATAATATAAAAACCACTCTGAACCCAATCCGCAGAATCTCTTAAAGTTAAATTACTTCCATTGAATGAATATATTTTTAGTTCATCGCCAGCATTATCAGTATAACCTCCAACCGCAAGATATAATCCACAAGATGTCCAAGAAACAGTTTGTACTTGCGCTGCTCCCCAATCTGCCGAATCTACTAGGTCTATATATTCATCAGAAAAACTATATATTCTTAACTCAGTTGATGATCCAGGACTTCCTCCAATAACCAAATATTTACCATCAGGCCGCCAAGCTGTTAAAATCAAACTATTACCAAAGTCTGCACTTGTAACCAAGGTTAATTCTGAACCATCAAATCTATAAATTTGCAACTCGCTATCACTGGTTGGACCCTCACCGCCGACTGCTAAATATTTACCACTTGGATGCCAAGACACAGATCGCACAAGCGCTCCATAAACTTTTGATATTACAAATCGACACCTATAACCATCAAATCTATAAATTCGTATTTCTTCTGTATTTAGCTCTGTTGGGTTATTACCACCAAAAGCTAAATAAGTTCCGTCAGGGCTCCACTCTACAGTATGCACTTCTGCATCAGTTGTTCCATAATCTATATTCGTTAAAGTTGTAACACTATCAAGTCTTGTATACCCTTGAGTGCTAAGCGTAACCTTATTATCTAAAAATAAACGGCCCTTAGAAATACGCATTCCCGTATCAGTTGTTTGCAGTGTGCAACCGTCTAGATACAGACAAGATGATCTATCTTCAAACTCAATTAAATTATTTATTGTGCTTGATGGGTGATATTCAAAAATAGAATCCGGAGAAAAATAGAGACAAGAGTCACTGGTTATTCTTGCTTGCTTGGTAGAATTATAACTAAATTTATATGTGCCAGAAAAAGCCACATCATTATGAATAAAAAGTTGGCCTTGATCAAAATTAAAATCATCTGCAAGACGAATATCAACATTATCAAGTGCAAGTTGACTACAATAAGATACAGGACGTATAGGTGCAACCGTATAATCTGTATAACTATTTTTTAGTGATAAATTTCTTAACGTTAAAGTAACATTATTATCTACAGAAATTTGTGCCCACTTACCAAGTTTAAGCTCTTTGCCATTTCCATCAATAACAGTATCACCAATAATATTCATAACACAGTTATCAGGAAGCTCCAAGTCACCTTCTAAAAAGATAGTGTGCCCTCTGCCATCAATTTGACCTCCCTGCACGGAAAAAGTAACTGTTGGTTCAAGATACAAAGAACTTAATAAAACAAGTTTTCCGGTTGCTCTTAAATCAATACCACCAGAAACAGTAATAAAAGTATCAAAGCTTGCAGTTGCTGTGTTATCAACAGCAAAGCCATCATTTAAACGAACCACACCTTGCACAAGGTCACCATGATTAGGAGCGTCCCTAAAAAAAGTATGACTACTTTTTACATATTTAGTTGTATTATCCGTATTGGCAATTAAATCGCCAATGCCTGGTAGTAATTGGTTTTGTATAAAAAAAGATAATACCGTAAAGCAAAAAATTTTATTGAGCTGAATCATCAGTTAAAATCCCATTTAATACTACGTAACTTCCACCCAACACGTTTACATCTAAATCATAGTCACTGCCCAAAGCTGAATCCCCAAAAACAATAGAATTCGATAAAGTTTGAACAGTTGTATCATAACGATAAGCAACTTTATAAAGTGTTAATTCAGGATCATCGGCTGGCGTTGTAGGCTCAGTTGTTACCAAAAAATAGTTTCCATCCGGAGAAAACAGAACTTTAAAACCCAATACCCCATTCAAGGCAATTGTAAAATCCTGAGAAAGAGTAATCCCATCAAAAAAATATCCTCTAGCTTCAGACAGATAACCAGTTGCAAAAACATATTTACCATCAGGACTCCAAGTAACACCACCTACCTCCTGTACCCATGACACAAAATCAATACTCGATAATTTTTTAGTATTTCTTCTAAATGCATAAACTCTTAAATTATCTGGAGCATTACCACCCAGAGCTAAAAATTCCCCGTCAGGGCTCCATGCCATACTAGAAACCAAAGAGATATTTGCGTTACCCCAATCCACAGAATCTCTTAGAGTTAAAGAGACCCCATCAAAAGAATATAGTTGTATTTCTTTTCCTGGATCCTCGTTAGCATAACCTCCAAAAGCTAAATATTCGCCACTTGGATGCCAAGCCAATATTATTACCTGAAAATCAACTCCATAATCTAGATCTGTTACTAAAGATAAAAACTCTTCTGTAAATTTATATATTTTTAGTTCTTTACCATCAGCACCTTGAAAGCTTCCCACAGCCAAAAATCTTCCATCAGGTGACCACTTAAGTGTATTAATCACCGCGGTAATGTCTACTGACACAATAAGAGTTAAGTTAGAACCGTCAAAACGGAAAAGTTGTAATTCATAACCACTAGTTGGCCCTATACCACCTATTGCAACATATTTACCGGTCGGATGCCACGATATACTTCTAATTTCTGTTCCAAAATCTGCAGAATCAATATATCTAAAATTATAACCGTCAAACCTATAAACCTTGAATTCATTTGTATTTATTATCGTAGGATTCTGTCCACCAATTGCCAAATAGGTTCCATCAGGACTCCATTTGGCATCACGAATTCTGCTAGAAGCTATTGCTCCATAATCTATTGAAGTTAATAATTCAAAAGAATCGATTACAGTATATGCAGCACCACTCAATGTCACTTTATTATCCAAAAGCAATTGACCTTTTGTTAGCCGCGTTCCTGTATGAGTTGACTGTAAAGTGCATCCATCTAAATAAAGACAAGATGATCTATCTTCAAACTCAATTAAATTATTTATTGTGCTTGATGGGTGATATTCAAAAATAGAATCCGGAGAAAAATAGAGACAAGAGTCACTGGTTATTCTTGCTTGCTTGGTAGAATTATAACTAAATTTATATGTGCCAGAAAAAGCCACATCATTATGAATAAAAAGTTGGCCTTGATCAAAATTAAAATCATCTGCAAGACGAATATCAACATTATCAAGTGCAAGTTGACTACAATAAGATACAGGACGTATAGGTGCAACCGTATAATCTGTATAACTATTTTTTAGTGATAAATTTCTTAACGTTAAAGTAACATTATTATCTACAGAAATTTGTGCCCACTTACCAAGTTTAAGCTCTTTGCCATTTCCATCAATAACAGTATCACCAATAATATTCATAACACAGTTATCAGGAAGCTCCAAGTCACCTTCTAAAAAGATAGTGTGCCCTCTGCCATCAATTTGACCTCCCTGCACGGAAAAAGTAACTGTTGGTTCAAGATACAAAGAACTTAATAAAACAAGTTTTCCGGTTGCTCTTAAATCAATACCACCAGAAACAGTAATAAAAGTATCAAAGCTTGCAGTTGCTGTGTTATCAACAGCAAAGCCATCATTTAAACGAACCACACCTTGCACAAGGTCACCATGATTAGGAGCGTCCCTAAAAAAAGTATGACTACTTTTTACATATTTAGTTGTATTATCCGTATTGGCAATTAAATCGCCAATGCCTGGTAGTAATTGGTTTTGTATAAAAAAAGATAATACCGTAAAGCAAAAAATTTTATTGAGCTGAATCATCAGTTAAAATCCCATTTAATACTACGTAACTTCCACCCAACACGTTTACATCTAAATCATAGTCACTGCCCAAAGCTGAATCCCCAAAAACAATAGAATTCGATAAAGTTTGAACAGTTGTATCATAACGATAAGCAACTTTATAAAGTGTTAATTCAGGATCATCGGCTGGCGTTGTAGGCTCAGTTGTTACCAAAAAATAGTTTCCATCCGGAGAAAACAGAACTTTAAAACCCAATACCCCATTCAAGGCAATTGTAAAATCCTGAGAAAGAGTAATCCCATCAAAAAAATATCCTCTAGCTTCAGACAGATAACCAGTTGCAAAAACATATTTACCATCAGGACTCCAAGTAACACCACCTACCTCCTGTACCCATGACACAAAATCAATACTCGATAATTTTTTAGTATTTCTTCTAAATGCATAAACTCTTAAATTATCTGGAGCATTACCACCCAGAGCTAAAAATTCCCCGTCAGGGCTCCATGCCATACTAGAAACCAAAGAGATATTTGCGTTACCCCAATCCACAGAATCTCTTAGAGTTAAAGAGACCCCATCAAAAGAATATAGTTGTATTTCTTTTCCTGGATCCTCGTTAGCATAACCTCCAAAAGCTAAATATTCGCCACTTGGATGCCAAGCCAATATTATTACCTGAAAATCAACTCCATAATCTAGATCTGTTACTAAAGATAAAAACTCTTCTGTAAATTTATATATTTTTAGTTCTTTACCATCAGCACCTTGAAAGCTTCCCACAGCCAAAAATCTTCCATCAGGTGACCACTTAAGTGTATTAATCACCGCGGTAATGTCTACTGACACAATAAGAGTTAAGTTAGAACCGTCAAAACGGAAAAGTTGTAATTCATAACCACTAGTTGGCCCTATACCACCTATTGCAACATATTTACCGGTCGGATGCCACGATATACTTCTAATTTCTGTTCCAAAATCTGCAGAATCAATATATCTAAAATTATAACCGTCAAACCTATAAACCTTGAATTCATTTGTATTTATTATCGTAGGATTCTGTCCACCAATTGCCAAATAGGTTCCATCAGGACTCCATTTGGCATCACGAATTCTGCTAGAAGCTATTGCTCCATAATCTATTGAAGTTAATAATTCAAAAGAATCGATTACAGTATATGCAGCACCACTCAATGTCACTTTATTATCCAAAAGCAATTGACCTTTTGTTAGCCGCGTTCCTGTATGAGTTGACTGTAAAGTGCATCCATCTAAATAAAGACGAGATGATTTATCTTGCATCTCAATTAAATTATCTATTGTGCTTGATGGATAATATTCAAAAGTTGTATCCGGCTTAAAATTTAAACAAGAATCACCAGCTATCCTTGCATGCTCTGTTGATCTATAACTAAATTTATAAGTACCAGTAAAAACTACATCGTTATGAATAAAAAGTTGTCCATTATTAAAATCGAAATCGTCAGATAATCTAACTTTTACATTATCTAAAGCAAGACGACTATCAAGAGCAGCTGGACGAATAGGCGTAACCGTATAATTTGTATAAGTGTTTTTTAATGTTAAATTTCTTAATGTTAAAGTTACATTGCTATCAATAGAAATTTGTGCCCACTTGCCCAAACTAAGCTCTTTGCCGTTACCATCGATAATAGTGTCTCCAACAATATTCATAATACAATTATCTGGGAGTTCTAAGTCTCCACCTAAAAAAATTGTGCGTTCTTTTCCATCAATCTGGCCACCTTGGTAAGAAAAAGTAACAGATGGATCTAATTTTAAAGATCCCAAAAGAACAAGTTTTCCTGTAGCACGTAAATCAATGCCACCAGAAACTGTAAAAAGAACATCTAAGCTTGCAGTTGCAGTGTTATCAACTGCAAAGCCGTCATTTATACGAACAAAACCTTGAGCCAAATCACCATGATTAGCACCATCTCTAAAAAATGTGTGACTACTGTTTACATACTTTGTTGTGTTATCTGTGTTGGCAACCAGATCACCAGTACCAGCACAAAGTATGTTGGGCAAAATTAATAAACAGATTATTAAAAAATAAAAATAGTTTAATTTTCTCACACTCACTCCCGCTCCCTTAAACATTATCGTCAAAAACTTTTCCGTTTAATTCTATGTACCCTTGCCCCAAAACGTTTACATCCAAATTTTTATCTGTACCTAAAGAACTATCACCAAAAACTATAGAATTAGAAAATGCTTGAGCAGCTGTATCATAACCATAAATAAGCTTATAATTTTTAACATTTAGATTTGAAGCCGTAAAACCTGCAGCTAAATTTTTACCATTAGGAGAAACAGCTAAAGACCATACGAAAGTAGATGAAAAACCACCTGTTAAATTTGTAGCTTCAGTAAGACTAGTTCCGTCAAAAATATAAACTTTTATATCTGACCCAGAACCATCTAATCCAACAAAAACATAATTTCCATCGTTGCTCCAGGTTGTCGACCTCCCCCCATGATCTGTTAATGTTGCTGTCGCGACATAGGCACCTAAAGTTCCGGTATCCTTCTCAAAAGGATAAACTGATATCTCGCCAGGTGAATTACCAGAAGCAACCGCAACATAATTTTGATTCGGACTCCATTTGCAATCTCTTACAATCGATTGTTCAGAAGTTATTGCACTTTTTTCTGTTAAAGCTACTCCATTAAAAGAATATAATACAATCTCTTTATCAGGTTCATTTCCCCCAGCAAGCAAGTATAGTCCGTCGGGACTCCATTCAGCACTAAATGCAACTTTACTTAAAGTGCCCCACGAATCCTTACACACAAAGCTCAGCGTACTGCCGTTAAAACCCAATACTATTACTTCAGCTAGTGATCCTGAAACGAATATACCCACTGCTAAATAATAACCATTGGGACTCCAAGAGAGGCCAAAAGCTGTCCCGCCAGTATCATAGATACCAGCTGAAGATAAAACATTGGTCTCTCTATCAAACAGGAAGACCTCTACCTGCTGTCCACCACGATTGCTACATATTGCCAAATATTTTCCTGACGGATGCCAGACTACCCTATTTACTGAAGAGGCCCCATGATTCACAGAAGCTATAAATTGAAATTGTGAGCTATTAAATCTATATATTTCAAGAGATGTACTATCTCCAACGACAGCAAGATAAACGCCATCAGGACTCCAAGCAACTGAACGTGGGTTACTACTAATATCTGTATTTATAGTAAAGATATCATCCATAGCATCTAACCTTGTGTAACCAGCACTGCTCAAAGTAAGCTTGCCATCTAATAATAATCGTCCGGTGGTTAATTTAATTCCAGTATGTGTTGTTATTAGATCACAACCGTTTAAATATAAACAAGAGGATCTATCTTCAAATTCAATTAAGTTATTTGTTGCGCCTGAAGGATAATATTCAAAAGTTATGCCTTCATCAAAATATAAACAAGAATTACTTGTTATTCTTGAGTGCTGCACAGAGTTATATTTAAATTTATAAGTTCCGGTAAAAACAACATCGTTATGAATAAATAATTGTCCGTTATCAAAATCAAAATCATCTGCTAGTTTCACATTAACTTTATCTAAAGCAAGCTGACTATTAATTGCAGCGGGACGAATGGGTGTGACGGTATAAGTTGTATAACTATTACTTAAGGTCATATTTTTTAGAGTAAGAGTAACATTACTGTCTATAGAAATTTGCGACCATTTTCCTAAATTAAGTTCCCCACCATTACCATCAATTATAGTGTCTCCAACAATATTTATTATGCAATTATCAGGTAAGCTTAAACCACCCTCCAAAAAGATAGTGTTTCCTTTTCCATCTATCTGACCACCGGAAGGAGAAAATGTTACCGTTGGATCTAAGCGCAAAGAATCTAGAAGTACAACTTTTCCAGTATTTTGGAGCTCGATCCCACCAGAGACAGTAATGAAAGTATCAAGAGTAAGAGTACAATAGTAATCTAAAGTAAAACCATTATTTATTCGTACAAATCCTTTTACCAAATTACCATTATGAAATGTATGGTGCTCACCCTCATAAATAAGAGCATTATCTGTATCTGCTATCATGCTGCCAGCACGAGCATCAAGATGATTATTAATTAATAAAAAATAAAAAAACAGAACTAGAACATAGAAACTTTTTTTCACTACTACACCTTTTTTAATTTCTCTCTAGAACTAAAACTCCTCCTAAAGAAACTACAAAAAAAATAGATTTTTTGCTACTAAAAAATTGTTATTTTCACATAACACAAACTCAATGATTAAAAACTAATTAAACAAGTTCAAATAAAAAAAGGGCCGGTTTATAGTGAGTTTGATAAGCTCACTATAAACCGGCCCTTAAGTTTTATCCCAAAATTCATTGGGAGTTAAACAACAACCTTATGCACTAACGTTCTTGAAGACTAAGATACCAGACTTAAGATCTATAGATCCGCCAGGTAATACTTCGACGTTCAAGTCATTAGTTGCCGAGGCTCCATCACCAAAGACAACAGCTTCTGAGAAACTTGTTGCAACCCCTGCGCCATCTTGGTTATAGAGATAGTTCTTATGATCAAGAACTAATGTTCCTCTTGTTAACTGTAATCCTGTAGTTGTTGAATGCAATGTTGCGCCAGTTAAGAATAGGGCAGATGATGCATCAGCCATTATCAAGAGATCTCTTTCTGCTCTTGCAGGTGCATAGCTGAATGTTGTTCCAGTATCAAAGTGTAAATTTGCATTATAATCGATTGTGCTACCAAAGGCTGTTTCAT
>CAYVQB010000029.1:0-12958 GCA_964453985.1 uncultured Pseudomonadota bacterium | reverse complement strand
AAAATAAAATAAAATTCAGAGATTTTATCTTCATTCCTAACTCCTTATAAAAACTGCAACAACAAAAAACTATAAACTACCCATTGGTTCAATATAAAAAAAATAAGAGGAAAACGTCAATAAAAAATCATTTGTAAAAAATAAAAAAGTTATTTGGGCAGATAAGTATACTTAAACTGCCCAAATAACTAGCTAAAACTAAGTTTTTTTATGGTTATTCAGGGATACTACTCTCAATCAGACTAGCGTTATCTTGTTCCAACCCTTTTAAAATACCTAAAAAAGAACGTCTGTTAATCTTGTCTTTTTTGGTCACAATTTTGACTAGAAGACTACTAACCTCATTATTTTTACTAATTTTTTCGTCTAGTTTAATTTTAGCAAACCTAGCAGACACTCCATGCTTCTTTGCAAGTTCAGTCATCACACTTTGAATCTGTCCCGTTACTTCAATCGCTTGATATAATGGTTCTCTTGATATAAGTAAACCCAATAACTTATTGGCTTCTCCCTGAGCTTTATTAAGTTTTTCATTATAATCTTCATCTTCAGACTTAAGTGCTGCTTCAAGATTCCCTACTAACTCAATTTGATTTTTAATTTTTTCAAATGTATCAGGCTCCAATTCTTTGAATTCAGCTTTACTAAGGTCTCTATAAAGCGTCGCCTTATTTATAGCATATTTTATGAAGCCTTTTTTAAATTTTATTAATTTAGTTCTAAGCTCTTCAACTTTTTCTTTTAAACCTTCAACTGATTTTTCTGGTTTTAAAGTTCCGTTAGTTTCAAACATACTTACTATAGTCTTTGATAAACCCCTTATCGCCTCTTGCTCTGACAATAATTTATCTTTTTTAGTTTTCAAAACCAAGTTTTTATTCATTAATGCATCTTCACGAGTACCACTACCTATTAAATTATTGCTATTTTCATCAAAGCCTTTCATTAAAGAGGCCCTTTCTTGAAACAGTTTTGTCGCTTTTCCTTCCTCTTCCTGTTTCTTCTTTGCCTCTTCCTCTTTTTGTATCTCTTCTTCAGACTTTATCTTGCCTCGTGCCTTCGTTAGTTTCTCTTGAAGCGCTAGTAGCTCTTTATCTTTTTCTTCTTTTGCTGTCACAGCTGTTTGTTTTTCTTTTTCGATTTCTGTCTTTCTGTTTACAATCCCAATTTTATCATCTTTAGCTTTTTGTATTTTTTCTTCTTTTTCTTGTTCATGCTCTTTAGCAGCAGTAAAAAGCTCTTGTAATTCAGCTGACGTCAAAGGTTTTTCTGCTTTTTGAAATTTTGTTTGCTGCGTTTCAAGCAATGTCTTATCAAAATTCGCTAACTCGTCCTTGTGTTTACTATCAAAAGCTTCGATTTCATTCGCTATCTTCTGAATCGCTTCTTCCTGCTCTTCAGGCGACAATCTACTAATTTCCGTCTCAAGTTTTTTAAATTGTTCTTCATAAGCTTCTACTAGTTTTTGATAGATCGGTCCCGTGGCTTTATTAATAGCTTCTTGTTTTTCAACAAAATCCTCTGGTTTTAAATCTTTGAGAGCTTCTTTTAAAGCCTTTATTTCGTCACTATCATCATTCAAACTTGTATCTTCTTTAGCAGCTTCAATCAATTCAGTGGCTTCGTTTTTTAGATCTATCATTTTCCTTTTTAAACTAATCGCTGCTTTAGATTCTTTAAATCTTTCTTCTTTTTTAGATAATCCTTTTACAAGAGTTTCAAATCGACTAGCAACTCTTTTTCCCTTCTCCAACTTCTCAGCCTCAGGCCCCCATAAAGTTGCAGTTTTAGCATACTCAGGTTTCCAATTATCTTTATCAAGATCTTTCCAAAGAAAGCCATACCAACCCATAAATTTTCCACCGAGTTCGCTCAACTTGCTATCTTTATAAATTTTATCCCTAAACAACTCACCGGCTCCGTTTTCGCCTATAACTTCATTAAGGAGACTTTCTTCTTCGGTAATTTTATCAAGCTGACCTTGCACATATCCTTCCATGCCTTCAAAAAAGGTAGCTTCTCCTAATCTGGTATCCCATTTCTTAGCGCCGACATATGCTGCGGCGAGATCGAAAATGCATGTTACTGTTGATTGGTAGAGAAATTTGTGAGCAGGAGATAGTTCTTCAAATTTTGGAATCGAGCCTGTTTTACCCTTTAAAGCTGTAGCAAATTGGGTTCTAAAAGTTTCGGCATCTGTGATCTGTTCATTTTTTGTTTCAAGTTCATCCAGAACAGCAATGGCATATGTAACAACGTTAGTTTTGTACTTTTCGGGCAGCTTAGCCTGCAGACCAAAAGCAAAAATACCAAAAACTAGCGTAAGCAGAAACAGCCTACTAACACGTGAAAAAGTCATAATCTCTCCCCTTCTCCTAAAAAAACTTCATCTCCAACAGTCTAAAAAACACTGAGATTCAGAATAGCTCCCGAGCTTATAATTTGTAAACAATTTTTCGTTTTCTACTATTCCTATTACTTAGACGATCACAAACATAATAAAGAAGCTAGATATTATATTTCTTGAAAGAGCCCCCTATATTAGGTTACTATTTGATCAGGAGAACAGCTTTAAAAATTATGGGGAATCTGGGGACAAGGACAATGAAGTATAAAGTAATACCGATCATAAAATTAGTTTGTATCGTATATCTAGCCATCTTTGTTCCACGTTTTGTATGGTTCAAAAGCACAAACAAACCAATCCCCAAAAAAGAACCGCCTGTAACAATGATTGGAATCCAAAATTTAACAAGCAATAAAACTGACAACTTCAACTGGATAAAAAAGCTAAGGCTAGCACTAGTAAGCGATAAGATAAGTAATAAGAATAATTTAATTAAAAATGGCTTTAAGGTACAAAAGCTATTTCTAGTAAACAAAAAAAATAAAACGCTACAAGATCTCACCCCAGAAAGTCTGGCAAATACTGATGCAATCGCCTTTGATATGACAAGCTATGGCCTAAGAATAGACCCATGCTTTGAAAGCTTAAATAAAACAATTAAACTCGCAGCCAATAACAATAAAAAATTAATCATTTTGGACCGACCAAATCCACTGGGCCGATGCATAGAAGGGCCGGGGGATATACCATTAAAACCAGGCCTGACAACAGCAGAGCTCGCCCTGTATCTCAATAAATACATTCTTCATAAGCCGGCAAATCTAACAATTGTGCCAATGACTAACTGGCAAGCAAACAAGCCCTTGGCAAATATAAAATCTGACTTTTTGCCTAAAAAATTTAAAAACCTAAATGCTTTGTATGGTTACAGCTTTCTAAAATTTTTGAAACAGATTAGACCAATAAAAGTAGAGCAAGATGGTGAAAATAAGTATCAGGTTTTGATTTTACCTAAAGCACAACAACTCTCTGAATGGGAAACCGATTACCTAAAGAAACTATGCTTTAAGCTAGGTATGTTCTGTTCATCTTCAATAGAAGGAGGGATCAAGATAAGAGTCAAAAAGGATATAAATAATTTCTCGTCCTTTAACTCTATTATTAATTTGGCACGCTTTTTACAAAATAGAAAAAGGCTAAAACTTTGTTATTCACCTAAATTTGATAAGCTCTTGGGCTCTAATATTTTGACATCTTTTTTACAGAATAAAATCAGTTTTGAAAATTTGAAACATAAAATAGAAACTGATGATACAGAGTTTGAGAAACGTGTACAAAGTTGCATCCTGTATAGGCCTTTGCCGTATGTTAAGATTATAGAACGCGTTTGATGCTTGTTTTTACATAAAATATTTTTATTTAGTTTCTGGTGAGAAAACTTTATAAAGATCCTTCTTCCACAATTTGCCTCTATCTGATAAACCATCACCGTTTGTATTTAAAAAAACTTCTACAACTAATTTGCTTTGTAATGATTTTATAAAACGAGATAGATACGGGTCATTATGAGCCAAGCTGTTTATCTTATCTGTCATCTTTTTTTTAATGTCTTCATATTTAATTTTATTAGTTTTATCAGTAATAGTACCTAACTCAGCTAAAGCACCTTTTAAAAGGCATTCAGCCATTTCTTTATAAACTGTTTTATAATCTTGTGACATCTTTTTTAATGGCTCTGATAAACTTTCTTCTTTATCATTATTTAGATGAGCCATAGCATCATCCGTAAAAACTTGTCTGCTGTTTTATTAAGATTATTCTTATTTCCTATTACTATTTCTAATCTTTTTTCATCAAGCTTAAATGGCGCTTCTTGCTGGTGCATGCCGTACACACTAAAAGAAAAACTGAAAGCAAAAGTGAACAAAAAAAATTTCATATAAAATTTCATAATAACTCCTGGTTCTAGTAACCAAATATTAACCTAAAACACTTGGTTAAATATAATTTGCCAGCTACACTAAATACAAGAAAATATATAAAATTATTAGGTGCAAAAATATGTCTCTGGCCTTTATTTTAAAACGCTTTTTACCAAACAAACACAAATTATCCGTGCTTACAAAAACCCACGGCAAGATTTACCTAACAACAGAACCAATGAATAAAAGCCTATCTCTATGGCCAGGCATGCTAATATCTTTTGATACAAAAGAAGAAAGAAAGAATATACATCTTGCAACAAATATAGAAATTTTATTAACGCCAGACAGCAAATTTGATCTGAACTGGATACATCATATCCTAGAATTGTCTTATTATTTTATTCCTATGCACAATCCGTGCAACGAAGTTTTTAGATTTATTTATAACTGTTTCAGGTTCACAAAGCTAGAAATAATGCTTAAAAAGCATGCGCACATAATAAGAAAAATATCTCTTTTAAAATTCTTTGAACTTGCAGGTTTTTATCCCAAAGAGAATCTTAGTGTCTATTTAAGAATGTACGATAAACTGGCAAATGCATTTGTTGACATCGATAATAAACAGAACGTAAACTCTTTGCAAACAAGTTTAGAACAGATAAGTGAACAGCAAGTTAAAGAACTAGATTTTTGGATATTTAGTTGCATACATCATCACCCATGTTCTAAATTATTTAAAACGTGTTTAAAACTATAATCTTATGAGGCAATTATGTCACAAGAAATAAATAAAGATAAAATCATTAGCTTTCTTAAAGAACACAAAGAATTCCTAAAAAAAGAATATGGTGTTACAAAAATCGCTCTTTTTGGTTCCTATGCAAGGGGAGAAGAATCTGTAAAAAGTGATATAGATTTGTTAATAGATACTACAACAATAACTTTTAGAAACCGAATTAAACTAAAAAGATTTTTGGAAAAAAAATTCAATAGAGAAGTTGACATTGGTTATTTTAAAAGTGTAAGAAACTTTATTAAAGATCAAATAAAAGATGAGCTTGTTTATGCCTAATAAAACTAAACGAATCTCAGAATTCTTCATTTTTGATATATTCATAGCAATTGACTCCATTAATAGACACTCTATAGAAATGGAAGCGGTGGAAGATCTAACCTCCAACGAGTTAGTCTATAATTCAATAATGAGAAGCTTAGAAATAATCGGTGAAGCTATGAAAAACGTGCTAAAAAACACAACTCTGAAAGAGCTTAGCAAACCAGATTGGAGAAATATAGTAGATTTTAGAAATATTGTTGCTCACGAATATTTCGGTATAAATTATGAAGAAATTCTTAATATTATCAAAGTTGAATTACCAGAACTCGAAAAAGATCTATTTTTATTCATAAAAAAACTAAAAAATAATTCCAATCTTATACTTGCTCTTGATGGAACATACAAAGACCTAGAAACCATAAACAGAAAAGAAAGCTTAGAGTATCTAGTTAAAATAAAAAAATATCTAAAGAATGGATTTTAGTTGCATACATCATCACCCATGTTCTAAATTATTTAAAACGTGTTTAAAACTATAATCTTATAAAGGACTTAAGATGTTCAGTTCTAAAAAATTTTTAAAATTAAATATTATCATATTCCTGGCTCTTTGTTGTTCAATAAAAAGCAACTTTGCCCTTCTTGATATAAAACAGTTTACAGGTGGAGACAAAAGTGTTGACCTGCTCTTTGCTACAGACCTAGAAAGCAAAAAAAACAAGCTGGAACAGCTAGAAAAAAGAAATACACAGTTCCAAAAAAGAATGGAATCCACAACTAAAACAATAGTAAAAAGCCTAAACAAAATAAACTCAGATGTAACAGAGCTTAAAAGCAGACTAAAAAACCTAGATCAAGAAGAAGAAGAAAACACAAATAAACTAATATCTCTATTAGGTGACAGGAAAGAGCATCTAACGAAACTTCAAGAATTGTGGAAAAAAACCGAAGAAGTATTACTAGACCACATCAAACTTCTAAAAGATATAATAACAAGCCAACAGAAAGAGATTTCTGAGGAAGTTAAATTTGTATATTCTTGGAAAGATTTCAAACTAAGCCAAGAAAAAGTCATGCTATTATTTGCAAAACTACAGGAAGAAAAAGACAAAAAAGAAAGCCTAAAAAAGCAAAAAATAGCAGAGAAAGAAACCCTTGTATCCCTTCAAAAACAAATAGATACGAAAAACAAACAAAGAGAAAATCCTGAAATCAAAGATATAGACATAAAAATACTTGAACAAGAAATCAGCATACTAAATGAAAAAGCAAACTACTCTAATCTTAAAATAGAAAACCTAGAAGACTTAATAAAATACAAAGATGATCAGATTTTCTTAAATCAATATAATTTAAACAAAACCGAGGTAAAACTAGATCATATAGAACAACATATGGTTATAGAGCCTAGAGACATAGAAAATGCTAAAAATGAATGGGAAGAACAAAAACAAAAATCCTTTAAAATTAAAGAACAATTAAACAAATTTAAAGAACCAAAAAAAGCTGAAGTTGAAAAAATAACAAATGAAATAACCTCTATACAAAAAAAACTAACCGAAATTAAAAAAGAGGATGACCCTGCAGAAGTCTATTTACTACAAATAGAGATACAAAAAAGAGAAAGTTCAATAGGGATTCTCAACAAAGAAATTCAGCTTATAGAACTCAAAGAAGACCGAGAAAATATATTAACGAATAAACAGGAACAACAATTTGCTATCATCAACAGTTACCAAAAAATCACACAAGAAAAAGAAAACCTAGATTACTGGTTTAATAACTTTAAAAATCAAAAAGACCTTGTTGTAGCATCTATAAAAAACCTTGAAGAAAGCAAGAATAACCAAAGCACCACACTGCTTGAAACCAACAGAATTATAGATAACTTAAAAACTAAAGAAGAAGACATAAAGACAAAAAAAGATACTGAATTTAAAAATAAACAGAAAATTTATACCACTATAATTACAGATCTTGAAGACATAAAGAAAAATCTATTTCAAAAACAGCAGCTCATCCAAGAGTATCTAGCGATAAACTCTGATCTAATCAATAAACAAGAGACAATACTATCACAATATGATTTCATTGTGGCCAATCTGGAAGAAAAAATTATATCCTTTAATATCTGGAAAAGATCTCCAAAAGCAATAACAATTGACGCATCTGTGCAATCTATGGCTGATCTAGAAAAATTCTTTATAAAATTCTTTTGGAACATTCCAAAATACTTATCTCCAACAAACTTATGGATATCAATTCAAGATCTAAACTATAATAATTACTTAGGCTTAGTCCTATTTCTTTTATTTTTTACCTTAGCCTTTATAGGTCTTAAAAAATTATTCTTTATCTTGGAAGAAACAAGCAAAACAAACCTAACGATATACAACAAACAAAAAGGCTACTTATATTTAAATATAATCACCAATACCTTTGCTGAATATGCATTAAAAAATTACAAGGTTCTTTTTACTTGGTTATTTTTATATTTGCACGTATTTTTCAATTTTAAGAATATTTTTGCATCTATACAATTTATGGCGAACAAGTTTTCTATTACAGCATTCTACCTAGCTTCTATCCCCATACTTATATATCTTTTTAGCCAATTCTTGCTAAGCGTAAAATCATTAAACAAAAAACTAAGCTTTATGTTTTTTGCAGAAAAGTTACAAACCAAATTTGTATTCTTAATAGCCTTTATATTATATGCAACGGCAACCCTAATACCACTCAGAAGAGCCTTTCTAGTCTATGCAGACTTTCCTTCCGAATTTCCTAACGTTACTTTGGCTGCATATACACTGATATTGGTCATAGTAATTTTATTATTCTTTGGCAAAGAAGATGTTTTAACACTTATCCCCTCAACTAATAAATTCTCCATCTGGTTAAAAAGCAAAATAGATAAATACTACTATCCAGTATTTATATTTTTCATGAGTCTTCTAATATTATCAAATCCATACATTGGTTATTACAATCTTGCTTGGTACCTAGCATTTGCGCTACCGTCAACCATACTTCTATTCTACGGCATGTTTTTCATTCACTATTACATACGTAACCTTTTTATGAGTTTTTTCATTAAAGAAGAAGATGATGAAATTATAGATAAATTTGAGTATGCCAAAACTTACTACGCATTCTTTGTTATCACAACATTCTCTATATTGTTATTTTTCACCGTTATCCTAATTTCACGAATTTGGCGCTTTGACTTGACTATAACCTCTTTATGGCAAGCATTATCTCAAGATTGGGTGATAAAACCTATCCCTGATGTAAAACTGGGAGTCATACAACTTTTAAGCTTAACCACCTTCATAGCCTCTGGATTTTTTATCTCCTCATTACTACACAGAGCTATACTAAATAGGCTTTTTGAGATTTTCAGAACAGAACCCGGAACTCAAAATACAATCTCCCGAATCTCACATTATGTAATCATAATTGTTTCTATATTACTGGGTTTTGCAAACATACAACTAACTGGATTTATAATGTGGGGAGGTGGTTTTCTGGCTATTGGTCTAGGCTTTGGACTAAAAGACGTTGCAGCAGATTTTGTTGCAGGTTTTTTTGTATTAATTGAAAGGCCAATAGAAATTGGCAATTTTGTTCAAATAGATGAAACAACAAAAGGAACTGTAAGAAATATATCAGCACGCGCTACTACCATAAGAACCGCCCGAAACTTCTCAGTTATTGTACCTAACAAAGACTTGGTAACAAAAACTATAATCAACTGGGGACAAGGAAGACTTGCTGTAGGATTTGAACTGACAATTATGGTCGATTATCAGTCTGATATCAATCTCGTTAAAAAATTAATCATAGAAATACTAGACGATCATCCATTAATCTTAAAAGTGCCGCAAGCAACGATTAGATTAGACGAATTTGAAGATAATGGACTAAAATTCTTTTCAAGAGCCTTTATTAGCTCAAGAAGAGTTAGGGAACAATGGGATATAGCAAGCGACTTAAGAATTGAAATCTTAAATAAATTCAGAGAAAACAATATTATAATTCCATTTCCACAAAGAGTTGTTCATATGTCTAATGATATTAGACCTGACTACAAAAAACCTATTAATGTTAACTTTGATCATTAAATAAAAAAGGGCACGGTTTATACCGTGCCCTAATACCTCAATATATCTACTGAAATAATTTCTTAATCTTGATGATCATATCGTCTATATATTTTGTAACCACTGTTAATTTTAGCTTTACCAAACCAAAGTAAATTAAGAAAAAGCCAAGGAAGAATAAGGCTAAGTTTATAATAATCTCATGTGTCCAACCCAATAGAATTAGCCCACCAATAATTGCTAGCAAGCCCCCGAGGTTATCAGTAACCCACTTTGAAATTTGTTCAAACGTCGACATAATCTCTCCTTTGTTTTTGTTTATAAATATAAACAGCATTAAAAACCATTTTTATGAAAATACATTAACAAATATTATTATAAATTCACAAGCTTATGGAATAATTTAAAAACGATTTTTAAAACGCTGAAAGAAAAAGAGAATATTTTGAGTGGTTCTTAGCTGAAGCCCCTTATTAACCAAATAAAAACCTAAAAGAATAAAGAGAATCCTTACCACAAGCTCACTTGCAGCAAAAAAAATGATCAAAATACCAAAAATTATGTAAAGAAGCCCTTTTGATTGATTATCCATAAAATCCTACAGATGATCTCTGTTTATATATTTTTCTTTTTTAGGCTTATGATTAAAAAAAGACTTTAAACCCATCAGTATTAAGCTAAAGGCTATAATTAATTTAACTACATGAATAGTTATAATTTGGGGGAAAAGAATCATTATTCCAAGAAATATTAGAAGTAAACCGTGCAATTGTTTCTTCATCGAAACACCTAGCATTTAAATTGGCGTCCCCAAGGGGATTCGAACCCCTGTTACAGGAATGAAAATCCTGTGTCCTGACCAGACTAGACGATGGGGACGCGTTATATCAAAATTTCAAGATAAAAAACCGGCCTAATTTCACTTAGACTGGTTTGTCCTCTTTAGCCACCGGGGCGAAAGAGGTAGCCACGAAGGGCATTTAATGGTGAGCCGCGTAGGGATCGAACCTACGACCCACAGCTTAAAAGGCTGTTGCTCTACCAACTGAGCTAGCGGCTCTCACCAATTAATTCAAGATTACGCTTTAAAATCTACAGATTTAAGTCTTTTTTGTCAAGCAAATCAAACAAAATCTTTATTTTTAGCTTATCCCAAAACTTTACTTACAATAAAACAAAAGATCAAAACGCCTAAAACATCCATCAATGTAGCAAGGAAAGGCGCTGCTGAATGAGCTGGATCAAAATTAAAACGTTCTAATAACAACGGAATAAGGGTCCCTAGAAACATAGATACTATTATAATCAAAAAAAGTGCCGCACTAACTGTAGTAGCACTTAAAAGATCAGAAACGAAATAAACTCTAACAAAAGCAAAAATAACTAAAATAAAAGCCATTAAGATAGAGATACAAAACTCTTTGAGCAAAATTCTTAGTCCATTTTTACGTGTAATTTCACCCGTTGCAAGACCACGAATAACAATAGCAGAAGACTGATTACCAGCATTGCCACCAGTACCAATAAGCATGGTCAAAAACATGGAAAATATGAAATACTTACCAATAGTGTTTTGGTATCCTGAAACAATAAAGCTTGAAATGCTCTGTAAAAATAACAATCCAATAAGCCAAGGGCTACGTTGCAAAATCATAGTCCAAATGGAAGTATCAAAGTATCTATGTTCAGCAGGACTAATACCAGACATCTTGTAAACGTCTTCACTGGCCTCTTCTTCCACAATGTCCACAATATCATCCGCAGTGATAACACCTAAAAAATGGTTCTGATTATCTACCACAGGAGCAGATGATAAGCTATAATGGTGCATCTGGTTTGCAACATCCTCTTGATCCTCCTGCGAATCTATGCATAGCTCATTTCTAGACATAATATTTTTGAGAAACATATGAGGACCATTAAGAACTAAATCATCCAAATTTATATAGCCAGCTAATTTATTATCTTTACCTGTAATGTAAATCCTCTGTAAAAGCTCTTTTTTCTCTCCAAGACGCTGCAGCAGGTTAATACTCTTCCTGACCGTAAAATCTTTTTGTAGAGTCACAACGTCACTATTCATTATTCTGCCGGCAGATTTAGAATCAAAACTTAATCGTGAAATGATTTGCGTACGCTGTTTGTGCTGTAAAAGCTTTAAATATTTTTTTAGATCTTCATCGGGCAAATAATCAAATAAATCAGTAAGCTCATCTACCGGTATATTCTGTAAAAGAGCCGACGCTTTATCTAACTTTAGCTTTATTAACAGATCAGCCTTACTTCTTTCTGACAAGTACTCAAAGACTTCTATAGAAAGGTCTTCAGGAAGTTTCTTGAATAGTTTTATGAATAGATCATAATCAAGCAACGCAACAAATTCTGCTGTATCAGCAGGGTGCTGTTTTAAGAGTAGACCCCAAAGGTCTTTACCTAAAACTGAGTCGTGATTAATAACCGTCTCGATATTTTTTTCTATCTGAAAGAATATTTTTTTCGTTCTCAACATGACATCCCCCATTCAGTAAAAAGCTGAATGTCGATCATTCTGCAACCAAATTGACTTTATTCTATTATAAAATATTATATAAAATAGGGGAAGTAAAAAGTAAGATTTTTATTAAAAGATTATGATAAATTTTGAAAAAATAGAAAAAACTGAAAAAATCATATACCACTCAGAAGATGGTTGCTCGCTCAGAATAGATAAGTATCTGTCTATAAGTTACCCGGAAAGGTCTCGTACCTATTTCCAAGAACTTATAGAATCAGATTTTATTCTTGTAAATGATAAAATCATCAAAAAAAGTCGCTTTTCACCAAAAGAGGGCGATCAAATCACAATAAATTTTCCAGAAGACAAACAATTTGATTTGACACCCAAAAAAGTGGACTTTGAAATTGTTGATACTCAAAAAGATTTTCTTGTTATAAACAAACCTGCCGGTCTTGTTGTGCACCCTTCGGGCAAAACACAAGAAGATGAGGTCACACTCATAAACGGTTTACTTTATGAATTTTCAGACTTAAGTAAATTTGAAGATAAAGAACGTCCAGGCATAGTACATAGAATAGATAAAGATACATCTGGACTGTTATTAGTCGCAAGAAACTCTCAAGCACAATTTGCTATATCAAATAAATTTAAAAGCAGAGAAATTCATAAAACTTATCTAGCCGTTGTAAAAGGTCATCCACATAAAAAAGGTAAGATTGATTTTTCAATAGGCAGACACCCACACAAAAGACACTTAATGTCTCATGCCAGCTATGTGGGCAAATCTGCTCTTACTTTTTATGAAGTTGTGGAATATTACAATGATTGCGCTCTTGTCTCTGTTAACATTGTCACAGGACGCACGCACCAAATAAGGGTTCACTTTGCTGCTATAGGCCACGGAATTCTAGGTGACGAATCTTATGGTCATAAATCTAAATTTATTTCTAGACAAGCACTTCATGCTCATAAAGTCTCTTTTAAATATAAAGACCAAGAATATAATTACACTTGCCAGCCTCCAAAAGA
>CAYVQB010000028.1:0-13402 GCA_964453985.1 uncultured Pseudomonadota bacterium | reverse complement strand
TTATTGTTACAAATTGACGAGTAAGTTTGTGCTTAACCAAAAAAATTATTGATAATATTGCACCAACTATATATGCAATTAATGAGCCCGCAGCGGCACCTTTTACGCCCATTTGGGGGAAGCCATGAAAGCCGTTTACCAGTAAATAATCGAATATGACGTTTGTGAAGAAAATACCTAAAGTTATAACAAATGGAATGAATGTATTTTTGAGTCCTCTGAAAAACCCTGATATTGCAAAAAATATTAATGTGAATGGCGCACCTACCAATATGATTGATATGTATTTTTCTACCCATTCTTTAGATATATCATTAGCGGCAAAGAGCGCGTATATACCTCGAGATATTGGTCGTGCGAATATAGCAATTATTACCCCTATTATCACAGCGTAAGCAAGACTCAATTTTAGGGTCTTTGCTATATTGTTTTTTTCTTGTGCGCCCAGATAGTTAGCCGTTATAACAGTTGTTCCTGTTCTTATACCTTCTAAAAAATAATATAGACTAGTTATAAAAGAGTTAGCTATTGAAACCGCTGCAATTGCTCCAACACTAATTTGACCGATAAAGATTATATCGATTATTCCAACTGCAGTTATTGTAGCCTGAGAGACTATTGCAGGCCATGCTAGCTGGAATATGCTTTTTAGCTTTAATTCACTTATCATTGCTAACTTTCGTTAATTTTTAAGTTTTATTTTTAGTTCCCCCGTAAACTAGATTTAACTATATTTCAAAATCAGGTGCTTTGGCAAGCTTTTACTATCCGTTTATTAAAATTTTTATTATTAATTAGGGTTTTCAGGCTGAAAATGCGGTTAATTATCCGAAAAAGCTTGAAAATATGGGGTTTTGTGCTATATTTTAAACCCCTTTGACGATTTTGTTAATTTCTATTAGAATATTTTTAGTATATGTGTAAATTGTATGTTTTTGTGGAAGGTTATTATGAAGAAATTTAACTTTTTGAAAAAAGTCTTGTTGAAACTATCTTTTGTTTTAACAATTTTATCTTTTAGTCAGTCTTTTGCCATGGAGCAAAAAGGTTACACAACAAGTGATGATCCGTTTCTTGCTTCAGGTATTGATAATGATGATCTTGTAATGTTAACTGACGATGATTTACCTACAAATCTTTCTGATGACGATGAAGATAACTCTTCTGATGATAGTATTATAGTTGGTTTACCCGAAAATTTTCTTTCTGAGGAAAGTGATGAAGATTCAGACCTTTTTTCTGACGATGATGAACCTGAAGATTTTTGTGCAAGCATACAGGAATGCCGCCCCGAGCTTCAGAGTTTTTGGTATAAAGGAAATGAAGTTTTGTGCTATTTCTCAGATAAAAAGTTTTATTTACTTTCTTATCGAGAGTTTGGACAATTGGTTGAGTTTCTTAAGAATAGATATGATAAGAATAGATAATAAGTAGTTTTTTAATTAAATAATATAATAAGAGGTTATTATGAATAAGTTTTTAAAGATGTCTTTATTAAGTTTATCTTTGGTTTCAGGCTTTAGCATTAATGCGATGGAAAGTCCTAAGCAGAAAGCAAAATTGGCATTACGCACTTTAAGAGTATTAAATAATACTTTTGATACCTATAAAGAAAAAAAGAAACAAGAACAAGCATTCTTGACTATAAGTTACTTGAATAAGAGAGCTAGGAAGTCTTTATCAAGCAATTAAAGATAAATAGTTTTTTAATTAAACAATATAACTTGAGAGGTTATTATGAACAAGTTTTTAAAGATGTCTTTATTAAGTTTGTCTTTGGTTGCAGGCTTTGGTGTTAATGCTATGGAAGAGGAACCAGATGTTAATGCTATGGAGCAAGAGTTTGGATATGTCTCTGATTCTGATCTCGCTCTGTGTAAGTTAGAATTCAACACAAAGCGTTCTTATGAAGAAAAGCGAGATTTTTTTTCAAGCATTTTGGGTGATGAAGAATATGGCGTTTTTTTAAATCCAAAGAAAGACAAATTATTTAATGTGGCTTTAGCTTCTAGTATTGCAAGAAAAGATGTTGCTGGTTTATCGGCTGCATTGTCATTTGGTTCTTTTGGACTAATCGCCTATCATCAATTCGGACAAGAGTGTAAGGTTGTTGATTCTGAGTGCGTAGGCTTAAATCCTATTCAATATGCTTTTCGGGTGGATAATGCATTAGCTCAAAAATTTTTAGAGTTTGCATGGCAGCAATGCAAACAAGTTAAAAGTGAATATGTTTTTTTTAATTTTATCTCATATTATAAATTAGGTCTTAATCATCTTGGAACTTTGATAAGGGGAATTGCTCAGTCTTTAAATGAGGAAGATTGCAAGCAATGGGAAAAAATTCCTGGGATCAAAAAATATATGTCGGAGCAGGGTCTATCTGTTAGATCTACTGCTAATCCAAATTATTTGCTACCAATACCGAGATTTGATTCTAGTCGACGTCCCTCACGATCTTCTAACACGCCTGCAAAAGTTCAAAACAACCTAAGACAAACACGAGGCCAAGGAAATAAATCTAAAAAAAAGAGGTCACCTCAGTTGAATACTCGACAAATTCCAGGTGCTCCATATCTTATTATTAAAAAAAGATAAATATACTTATAATTGAATTTATTGCCCTTTATTTGTTAGAATACTTTTAGCAAATAAGGGGCATTTCTATTCGGGGAGGGGGAATCATGAAGTCTAAGCTTTTATTCTTAGTTTCATCGGTTGTAGTTCTTAATGGTTTAAATCTAAGGGCAGAAAATTCAATTCACGATCTCAAGCCCGTAATAATCTTTGTTGAAGGAACAGACTCCAGACATGAAGATTGGTGCAAAGAATCTGGGCAATTTTTTCAAACTTTAAAGCATATGCAAAAATATAAAATCTTTGGTCAGGCTGTTGTTGATTGTCATAACTGGAAAAATTCTTATAATTTTGTAACTTTAGAAGAAATAGTAAAAGCTGCATACAATTTATCTTTCAAAATTCTTGAATATCTGAAGCAAAATTCACACAGGAAAATTGTTCTTATTGGCCATGATTTTGGTAATCACATAATAAGGGTTGCAAGTCAATTATTAGAAACTACAAAGCCTACAAATAATCTATCTTATTGGGTTGCAGGCCCGATCGGTTCGTTAAGTTTAAACACAAAAGCTGAGGATGATTTTGAACAGAGTTCGCGAATTTTTTTGTTTGAAAAAGTGCTTATTTATAACACTAAACTTATGGCTAATTTAAACGAATCGAGTTTGTGTTTAAATTTAGATTTTGATAATCAAAAATTAAGCAAAATATTATTAAAGGCAAAACGATCTTTGTTGCAATCTTCTGATATTCAAAAACGAACTTCTTATTTCATAGATTCTGTAATATCTTTGGGATCTGTTAATTCTGTTTTTAATATTTGCATGAGTAATTGTACCGTTGGTAATTTTTATAATATTTATTTTGATTTTCTTGGACAGCCATTGAGTAATACTGATAGATGTGAATTTGTAAACAGGGCAATTGATTTACGGATCACAAAAGTATCTTCTCAAACTAACTTAACGACTGCTATTGTGGCACGAAATATTTTGTTTTTGGATAACTATATTAAAAGCGTTACCATGAGTTCTTTTGATAGAAATAATAAATTTTATAATTTTAGAACAGATAGAATTGATTGTGCACTTTGTGATACTGGTTTTATTGTGCAGGGTGTGAGTTAGCTTTTATAAACTTCAAACCATAATTAATAATCTTATCTTTGCCGCAAGAATAATATTTTCTGAAAACAGTTTTAACAGGCATGCCTATTTTTAAATCGTTTATATCATCACAATCTGCTATTTGAGATATAATCTTAGGGCCTTCATCTAATACAATAAGTCCTATGCAATATGGCGCCATACCAACAAATTCTGCAGGAGGCAAGTTGATTTTAGTAAAGCTTAAAAGTGTTCCTGTTCCATTTAATATAATAGGATCTAATTTTTCACATCCGCAAGTACATAAATATTTTTTAGGATAATAAAATTTTGAACACTTTGTGCATTTACAGCCTTGGAGGCAAAAATTTTCTTTTTGTCTTCTCCAATATGGTATAGGACTGGATTGAAACAATTTTATCTCCCTTTTTATTCTTGTGCAAAAATATGAACAACAGCAGTTGTTCCGCATCCGCCAATATTGTGAGTTAATCCAACTTTTGCATTTTTAACTTGTCGTTTATCGCACTCGCCTTTCAATTGCTTAACTATCTCATATGCTTGAGAAACTCCTGTTGCTCCAACAGGATGTCCCTTTGATTTTAGACCTCCGGATGGATTTACAACAAGCTTTGAGCCAAATGTAGTAAGCCCTAGTTCAGTTGCTTTTCCGGCTTGTCCTTTTTTAAAAAAGCCTAGATCTTCTAAGCTTATAATTTCCATTATACTAAAGCCATCATGAAGTTCAGCGATGTTTATATCTTCTGGTGTTACATTGGCCATCTTATACGCTTGTTTTGCTGCAAGTTGAGAGGCAACTAGTTCTGTGTAGCTTTCTCTTTGGCTTAAATTTAAAGTATCACAGGCTTGTCCTGAGCCTATAATGTAAACAGGGATTGTTTTTTTGGCAGTATATTTTTTTGCAAATTCTGGTGAAGCTAAAATTAAACTTGCTGCACCATCACTTATAGGGGGACAATCAAAAATAGTTAGGGGGTCTGCGATCATTTGTGAGTTTATTACATCTTGAATGCTAACTTCTCTACGGAAATGTGCATTAGGATTTAAAGCTCCGTGTTTGTGATTCTTTACGCTTACTTGCGCAAGTTGTTCTCTTGTTAGCCTAAATTCACTCATATAAATTCTTGCAATTAATGCATTAAGAGCGGGAAAAGTTGCACCTACAAAATGTTCAGTTTCTTGGCTTCCTGCCCCCATTAAACCGGTCGTTATGATTGATGAATCAAGATCTGTCATTTTTTCAACGCCATTAACCATTACAACTTGAGCTTGTCCAGATTCAATTGCCATAATGCCGGCCCGTATTGCCAGGCTACCAGAGGCGCATGCACCTTCAATTGTAGTGCTAGGGCATTTTGTATTAAGAATTTGAGCAGCCATGCCGCCCAGATGCATTTGCCCTGAGAACATTCCAGCACACATATTACCAGTAAAAATCTCATCAATTTGATTTGGCTTTAGTTGCGCATCTTGCAAAGCTTTAAGTTGTGATTCAGCAAGAAGATCTTGTAGACTTTTGGTCCACAGCTCTCCAAACTTTGTGCAAGCGGCTCCAATTACAGCTATCTTCATATGCTTCTTAAATCCGAATATTTTAAATACTTTTTATTATTTACATAATCCAACGTTTGTGGTGCTAAATTTTGTTTAGAAGTAATGTTTTCTGTTGTGGTTAAAACAAAAGAATCACTACCGCTACCACTACCATAACTAGTCAGTAATATTTTTTGGTTAGGCTTTGCTATGTCCAAAACTGCAGACAAACTTAAAGGTGAGCTTGCGCTATAGCTATTACCAATCTTAGTAACCAATAATCCTGGTAAAACCTGTTCTTTTGTGAAACCCAATTTTTTAGCAGCTTGTAATGGGAACTTACCGTTTGGTTGATGGAAGATTGCAAAATCAAAATCTGAGGGCTTTAAGTTTGTTTCTTCTAAAATTTTTTCAGTAGCGCTTATTACATGTTTAAAGTACGATTCTTCTCCCGTAAACCGTCCTGCATGTTTTGGATATTGTTCTAAACTTCTTCTCCAGAAGTCAGGGGTGTCACTAGTAAATGATAAAGTTTTATTTATAGTAGCAATAATTTCTTCTTCTTTATTACCTAATATAAATGCTGCACCTGCTGCACTTGCACTATATTCCAAAACGTTTCCAGGACGTGCCTGTGCTGTATCCGTTCCTATAGCTAAAGCATATTCTGTTTGTCCGGATTTTATTAAACTATAACAAATTTGCAATGCGGCAGTTCCTGCTTTACATGCAAATTCTAAGTCTGCAGCTTGATAATTGTTCCCGATATTTAGTGCTTGTCCAATTATAGAAGCACTTGGCTTTACTGCGTATGGTGGGCTTTCGCTGCCGACATATAGTGCGCCAATTTTTGATTTATTTATTTTAGTTTGATTAGCGCGCAAAAGCGCATTTTGTGCTGCTTGGACTGCTATAGTTATAGAGTCTTCATCTTTTGCAGGAACAGATTTTTCTTCTACTAAAAGACCGTTTTTGATTTTATTTGGATCTTGATTCCATGTTGCACAGATTTCTTCTGTTTTAATTCTATATTTAGGAATGTATGCTCCGTAACCTATTATACCTACTCTCATATTTTTCTTTTATGTAATTTCATGTGTCCTTTTTGAATACCATCAGTAACTAGTGCTTTTAAGGCTGCAAAATTTTGTGCCAGTCCTACAGATGCTATTATTTGTGATAACTCGCAAGCACTTTTTACTCCTAAAATTTTTAAAGATAGTTTAGCAACTGGATGGATATTTGTAACCCCTCCAATTATACCAACAGATAATGGTAATTCAATTTCTCCAACCATATCTTGATTTTTATTCTTATAGTAGTGTGTAAGCGGGCTATAATTTTTTTTAAAACATGCGTAAGAATGTGCGCCTGCTTCTAGTGCTCTGTAGTCGTTTCCTGTTGCAAGACATACAGCGTCTATACCGTTCATTATCCCTTTGTTATGTGTCGCACATCTATAAGGATCAATTTTTGCAAACTCATATGCATCAAGAATATTTTCTATAGTTTCTGTTCCTATATCTTCTTTTTTCCAGATAGCTTTTGCTTTAGCAATTCTTTCTGTTGCAAGATTAGAAATTATTCTTAATAATACTTTACCTTTTGTTATAGTCTCTATTTTGGGTGCAAGGGCTTCTGCCATTGTGTTGATTATATTTGCGCCCATGGCATCTTTTACATTCACAAATAAGTTTACAACAAGCATGTTTCCTCTGCTTGTTTTGAATGTATTAATTTTTATATCTTTTGCACCACCACCGAATTTAATTAAGATATCGTCTTGTTTGTTTGCTAGATCAATTAATTCTTTTTTATTTTTTAAAATATTTTCTTTAGCGAGTTTTAAATCTTTTGTTTTTGTTACCTGTATTTGTCCTATCATTATAGGCTCAGTAGTTTCTGCTAGAAAGCCGCCGCTAGGTCTTGCAAGCTTTGCACCGTTACAGGCTGCTGCAATAACGCTAGGTTCTTCTGTTGCCATTGGAATAAGATAATTTTTGTTATTAATTAAAAAGTTGGTGGCGACGCCTAATGGAATTTGTATAGTTGAGATAACATTTTCTATTAATTTATCTGCAAAATTAAAGTCTAAATTGTTTGGATTGTCTAGTATTTCTAGTTCTTTATTGCCAAGATTGGCAAATTCTTTTACTATATCTAGACGTTCTTTTTGCGATTTTTGATAAAATAATTTAATTTGACTGCTTTTTTTTTGTACCATAAGTCAGAATCGTAAATTAGATAAGTTAGTTTGTCAATTTGGTTTTGTTGGGGCAGGGTGATGAATAAGTCTATTTTATTTTTTTTATTTTCTATATTTGTTTTAAATTCGAGTTTTTTAAATTGTAGCTTGCCAGAACTTATAAGTGAATATAAAAAAGAACAATTTATAAAATTAAGTGATCATGAGAAAGATATAGTGTTTGGAAATGATCTTAATTTATATTCACATTTCCTTCAACAAAAAATGTCTATGGGGCGCTGGGTAGGAGATATTTATCCAAAGGATTCCTGGTTTAAGGTTTCTGAATGGAAGCCAATGGATATTCTCGATGATTCTATAATGTTTTTAAATAATCCTAGGTTTTTCCCTTACATAGAAAAGTTTATACTGAATGACCCCAATTCACAGATAGCATTTATTGGTGATATCCATGACAATCTGGATAACTTAATTGATTATCTTGATGTTATGAAGGGATTGGGTTATTTGGATGCAAAGTATAATATTTGCAAATATAATTTTTATGTTGTTTTCTTGGGTGATTATATAGATAGAAGTGAAAAATATAAAGATAAACAAGTCTTGAATTTTTTGGTTAAGTTTTATAATCAAAATCCTGGTAGCATTTTTATGCTTAGAGGAAATCATGATGAGCCCAATATTGAGGTACCCCAAGAACAGCTGGCCCGAGATTCTTTAAAGTATAATTTTTTTGAAACTTTGCCGGTTGCATTATTTGTTGGCGTTAAAGAAGATGAGCATAAAATTAATTTTGTTCAATGTTGCCATGGCGGTATAGAGCCTGGCTTTGTTCTTAAGCCTTTCTTAACTACAGATGGTGTTTCTTTTCAAAAAATATTAAGAATAGAGAGATCTAAGCTTGATACAGATAAAATGTTAAATATAGACGCTGAAAATCACTTTGATTTAGATTGTTCGTTATTTAGGGATTTTAATGTTGTTGCGAATCTGTCTTTAATTTTTATAGCATTAGGTTTTGTCTGGAGTGATTTTTGGGTTGATGTATTAAGGCAGGGCTTAGATATTGCACCTGACAGAGATGTTTTTATTTATGGGGAGGCTGCAACAAGAAGTTATTTGCAAAATTCTAGTAGCCCAACAAGACAATTGGTAAAGATCGTTCGAGGGCATCAGCATGCAGGTCAAATGATGTTGCCGTTGCTAAGGAATGATATGTGTGTGCCTTTATGGGATAAGCTTGTTTATACTTTGATCTCTCATGTTGATAAGAATAAATCTTTTATGATTTGGCATACTGCACCAAATCCTGAAGATTGGAAGTTTGTGCATTATTATACAGAGTATGGGGTTGAAAATAAATGGATGTGTGAAGACGTGTGATCTATTTATAGATTTGGTTTTAAATTTTTTATACACCAGCCTTTTTGAATAAGCTCTTTAGTTTTATTATATTCTTTTGCAAATTCTTTATCCAAGCTAGTTAATCTCACTAGTTTATTATCTTGTTTTATAAACGGGTCTATGCCCCTGAATTTACCAAAGATTATTTGATCACAATAAGTTTTTGCGTTAGGCGTGACTTCAAATTGTTTTTTATAGTTTTGTATTTTGTTTAGATAATTTAAAATGACGTCATTTTTTGAGTTTTTAAGTTTTTGCCAAACTAGATCATCTGTAGAGAAATTCATATCGTTTAGTGTGATAATGTTTTTCTTGAATGCAATTTTTAAAGCTTCTGAAAGCCATTTGTAAAGTAAGATATTCCAGGCAGCAGCCCATGTATTCTTTGTTAAATAAAGAGGTAGTTTTGCAAACTTTACAGAAGTTTCAATATGAGTGAAAAACCAGTTTTCATTTTCGAACTTTAAGTTATCCAGAATTTCATGTAAAACGTCTTTTGTTATAAGGTCATGCTTTTTTGCTTGAGTTAGATTATAATCTAATCGATCTGCACAAATATCAGGAAGATCTTGTTCCAATACTTTATGATGACCACTTTTGTGTAATATTTCATGCAAAGACATATGGTATTTGTCTAGTATCTGAGCAATATTTTGTTTTTTTAGATACCATTCATGAATATTGTCTTGATATTCTTCGTCCTGAAAAAATAGATCACCAACGTGAGAAAATGCAGTATGCGAAGCATCATGCAATAAGCCAGCGATTTGTTCTTGTAGATTTGCTCCGTATTTTCTTAAAAGAATTAAGACTCCTATTGAATGCTCAAATCTTGTAAACTTTGGCCAATCAGGGATAGCAAAATTGTTTACTCCGCTCATGGTTAATTTTTTTAAACGTTGCATCACAGAAGAATCAATTAGTTCTATTAAGATAGGTTCTGTTATTTTGCAATTTTCGTATATACTTTTTATTAAAAGTTCTTTTTTCATAATAAAAGATTATACCAAAAGGGATTAATGTGAGCAAAGAAGTAGAAATTAAATTCCAGTTAGAGCTTGATAAAATAAGCTTTTTAAAGAGTTGGATGGATGAGCACTCTATATTTTATGGGGTTAGAAATATTACCGATTATTATCTTGATAATCCAAAGAGCAGTTATTATTTTGAATCTTCAAAGGGTTACACAGAGGTTTTGGATTTTTTGCGTGTAAGAATTACAGATGAGAAACATTATCTTTGTTATAAAAAAAGATATGTAGACCAATTTGATAAGACTATCAGTGTTGATGAGCTGGAAGTTGTTATAGAAGATGGTCTGGAAACCGTTGAGATTCTAGAAAAAGCTGGATACGTTAGCAAGATCAAAATAGAAAAAACGAGACATATTTTTGTTTATAAAGAAATCTTTGAGATTGTTTTTGATGATGTTACAGATCTTGGTGCTTTCGTTGAAATAGAGATAAAAGATGAAATGCTTGAATCTGTAGAGTCTGGTAAACAGAAAATTTATGACTTATTAAGAAGAATTGGCCTGCCTGAGGTTAAACAATTTGATAGAGGCTATCTTTCTATGTTTTTAAACCCCGATTATGATTTTTCAGAGATAGTAAAATTATAGCATGAGTCAAATTTGTTCAGGTTACGGTTTTGGCAAGACCATTTTATTTGGTGAACATTTTGTTGTTTATGGCTTGCCAGCGATTGTAGCTTCTTTAAACAGTCAAACCATTGCTAAGGTTAAAAAGCTTGAAGGGTGCACTCAACAGTTTGCTCTGGAAGATTTGCGCCCTAGAATTTCTCCATTAAAAAAATGTAAGTTACAGGCGTATAATAACCTTGTAAAAAACATTTTAAAATTTGCTCAAGTTAAAGATAACTTAAAAATTAGCTTATTGGGTGATCTTACTGTTTGCTCAGGTGGTATTGGTGCAAGCGCTGCAACGGCAACGGCTGTAGCAAGAGCTGTTAATAATTTCTATAACTTACATTGGGACGATTTTAAAATTAGTGAAGCTGCTTTTATTGGTGAGCAGGCCGTGCATGGCAACCCCAGTGGTATAGATAATACTGCATCTGTTTTTGGTGGTACATTTTCTTTTCAAAGAAATTTAAACAATAATAATATTGTTAATAAAATAAATGTTAAAAAAAGAATAGAATTTGTTTTAATTGATAGTAACTTTTCAGCAAATACTAAAGAGGTTATTGCTGACTTAAAAGAAGCAATAACAAATAATAAAAATAAATTCGATTTAATTTTTAAAGAGTATTTAAATATTTATAATCTGGCTCAAACAGCTTTGCTTGATTTTGATTTATATACGCTTGGTAAGCTTATGTTTGATAACCATCAGTTACTCAAAGAACTTACTGCTTCTTGTGATAGGCTTGATAAAATTGTAGGCTTGGCAAGAGGTTTTGGGGCTTTGGGTGCAAAGCTTACTGGTACTGGACGAGGTGGGCTGGTTGTTGCTCTTACGCCTGGTAAACATTTGCAAGATAGTGTTGCACTAAGATTTAAAGAGCTTGGTTATAAAGTTTTAAAAACGGTTATTGGATAAAAATTATTTTTGTTCCAGCGGGCTTGTATTTCTTGTTCAGTCTCTTTATCAAAACATATTGCGATCCCGCAGTCACCACCACCGGCCCCAGAGAACTTTGCAACAGAACTATTAGAGTTTGCACTTTCAATTAGTTGAGTTAGCTCAGGTGTTTCTAGCTTTGGATTTAATTCTTTTAATAAAATTCGATTTTGTTTTATTAATCCAAGAAGTTCTTTTTGCTGTTCTGTATCTAATGTATATATATTTAATATCGTTATAATTTTTAAAACGATATCATTAATTTTTTTGATAATATTATAAAATTTGTTCGGGTTACTTTCTTTTAGTTTCAAAGTCTCTGGAACTAATTCTTTTGTGCTTGCGCTATAACCAACAAAGTCTGCTAAAACGAATAAATTTTCAGGTAAATTAATTTCTTTAATTTCAAGAAGGGGCCAATCAGATTCTACTATATAACTTAATATATTTATTTCTAAATTTTTAATTAGCCAGTTTGTATCAAACTTTTTATAAACTATATTTTTTTTATACGCACAACAGGCTATATCAGCCCCACTACCGATTTTATTTTGTGCGATATAATGGGCTATTGCGCTTAGTTTAAATAGCTTTAAATTGTCTATCTTATATTCATGAAACCTTAGAATGCTTTCTATGATTGCAACTACTGTTGCTGCACTACTGCCCAAACCAATCTTAGAGTAACTATTATTTTTCAATTTAATTTTAGATATTTGTGAGCTTATAGAAATTTTAAAATTATTAATTTGTAGCCCTGATTCTTTTAAAAGTTTCAGGGCTATATTGATTGCGCTTTTGGGAAGTTCAAAGTTTTCTTTTGTGAACTTTATATCTTCAGAGTTAATTATTATCTTTTCAGATGCTTCTATTTTAACTGTCAAAAATTTATTTACAGCCAAAACTATACAACTGTTACCGGGTTCAAGAATTGCCCATTCACCAGCAAAGATTAATTTGCCAGGAATTTTTACGGTAATTTGTTTGTTAGCAACCATAAAATTGTTGTACGCTAACTGGAATGGTGAACTCTATACTCCACCCATCGTATACCATTAGTCTTTTTAAGTCGTTGAAATATGTTCCAAATTCATCATCTATACTACTTAAAGGTTTAATTTCATTACCATCTAATATATCTGGATCTATAGCTCTAAAGACTGGTATGTTTACTTTGCTTATAACATGTGATGGAGAAGCATCGGGTCTTGCGATGGTGTATAAGTTTTCATGCTGCTCAAGCCAATGCATAGATTTTTCTATAAACTCATCTTTGCAGTTTGTGAGCATGCTCCATATTTCGTTATCAGAAAGAGAATGTTTAATGCGATGTTTTTCAAAAACAGGATTCTCTTTTTCTAATGCTTGCGTGAGAATTCTTGCCATTAATTTATATATAATGGGATTCCATGCTGCACCACTATTTTTCTTAGTAATTTTTAATGAAATATAACCGAATTTGCTTGCTGTTAATGGGCTAGTGAAATACCATAATTGTTGTTCATTGTTAAATTTCAAAGAAGAAAGAATATCAATTATTTCTTCTTGTTGTAGTAATCCTAACTTAAAAGCTCCCTGAAGGGTATATTCAATGCGATCTGTACATAGCATGTTGGTAGGCTTCTTTAAAGATATTTTACCAATGGTTTCAGGTAAGATGTCATCTATTTTAATTTTATATTGAGTGAATATTTCATCAAAGTCGTGTTTTAACATAAAATTTTTGAGATCTCTGTCGTGATAAGGTAAGTTTGCACCTTCTTTTTGAAATAGGAGATCGCCGACATGAGAAAAAGCTGTATGTTTTATATCATGTAGTAATGTTGCGATTTGTTCTTCTAATGGACGATTGAATTTTCTTGAAATTACCATTGCACCTACAGAGTGTTCAAATCTAGTGTAATCGTTATGTGGACGAATATATATTGCTTTAGTTCTTACAAAATGGGTGACTCCGTATTGGTGAACGG
>CAYVQB010000027.1:0-13603 GCA_964453985.1 uncultured Pseudomonadota bacterium | reverse complement strand
ACGGCAAAAAGCTTGGACTAAATCAAACAACAGGACACACAGCCGGAATGCTTGCAACCATGATTAATGGACTTGTCTTAAAAGATTTACTGGAAAAACAAAATCTAGAAGTTTTAATGTTTAGCGCTATTGAGTGCCCAAAAGTTGCGGGTATAATTAGGCAAGACCATATAAATAAAGCATTAAAAGAGAACAAGATTATTGTTTTTGTTGCAGGAACTGGAAACCCTTTTTTTAGTACAGATACAAATGCAGTATTAAGAGCATTGCAAATAAATGCATCTACAGTATATAAATGTACGAATGTAGACGGCATTTATGATAGTGATCCAGCAAAAAACAAATCTGCTAAACTTTATACTGAAATTTCATATAAAGAATTTATAGAAAAAGAGTTGAAGGTTATGGATTTGACTGCTATAACTTTAGCAAAAGAAAACAAATTAAGAATAAGAGTCTTTAATGTTTTTAAAGAAAATGCAATAATAACAGCTGTCAAAGATATTAAATTTGGAAGCAGTATAAACTAAAATTCAAAGGTAATAATAATGGAAAAAATAATATTTGCAGAAGGCGACACAAAGACATTTGAATCCAATGTAAAAGTCGAAATGGACAAACCTATAAAACATTTTGACAAAGAACTAGTTAGCATCAGAACAGGCCGAGCATCTACAACTTTAGTAGAAAACTTAAAGGTTGAATGTTATGGTCAATCCATGACACTAAAAGAACTTGCAACACTTGCTACACCAGATGCAAGATTAATCTCAATCCAACCATGGGATAAAAGCATTATTGGCGAAATAGAAAAAGCAATCAATAACTCAGACGTTGGAATTAACCCCGTTAATGATGGTACCGTCATTCGTCTTCAATTACCTATGATGAGCTCAAGCCGACGTGAAGAGTTGGTAAAAGTTTTAGGTAAAAAAACTGAAGAATGCAAAATCGGTATTAGAACCGTAAGAAAAGAGTTTCATAATCAACTAAGAGATGCTGAAAAATCCAGAGGTATTTCTGAAGATTTTGCAATGAGATTGAGCGACCTACTACAAAAGGTCACAGACGAATTCACTAAGAAGGTAGACGGTCTTTATGATAAAAAAGAAAAAGAATTAAAGTCTATTGATGTAAAAATCGAAGGCTAAATTTTCATAGGGCACGGCTTATACCGTGCCCTATTTATTTTTTTGGAGATGTAGTATGTATAAAGAAAAATTGGTAAAGATAGATAAGCTTCAAAAAGAAATAAACCAACACAGACCCCTAAATAAACACTCCATAAAAGAATTAAGAGAATATTACCGTATAGGGTTAACCTATACGAGTAACGCCCTAGAAGGCAACTCGTTAACAGAGACAGAAACAAAGATTGTCCTAGAAGAAGGCATCACAATAGGTGGCAAATTACTAAAAGACCATTTCGAGGCCGTCGGACACAGTCAAGCCTATGACCTTTTATATAAATTAGTAAAAGAAAAGAAGGTCACAGAAAAAAACATACTTGATTTACACGAGTTATTTTATTTTAGAATCGACTCTAAGAATGCCGGTAAATACAGAAAAGAAAAAGTTTTTATAACCGGAACCGATTTTATACCTCCAGCTCCTGATAAAATAAAATTCTTAATGTCAGAATTTATAGATAATCTAACAAAACTTAAAGCCAAGTATCATCCTGTGGAATACGCAGCAATAGCACACAAAGAACTTGTCACTATTCACCCTTTTATTGATGGCAACGGTAGAACAGCAAGACTCTTGATGAATCTAATTTTGTTACAAGAAGGATATGAAATAACAATTATTCCTCCTGTTTTAAGAGGTGAATACATATCAGTAATCAAAAAATCTCAGGTAAACCCGAAAACAGACATCCCTTTTATTTCTTTTATTGCTGACATGCAATATGAAAGCCAAAAAGAATATTTAAGACTTGTAGAAGCTTTAGTATAAATCTACTTAACCCATACAAGCTGATAAATTAAAAATGCTACATAAATTACAAGCATTAAAATAGCATCTAATCTTATAATCTTTTTACGCTTTATCATTGCAAAAGCAAGTACCAAGAAAGAAGCAAACATAAATGGCATCAAGCTATTTAAAGGTTTGATTAGGACTGGCTCATTACTTGCAAGAGCTAAAATACCTAAGATAAGCGTTCCTTGTTCTAAAACAGAGCCTAAAGAATTTCCAAGAGCTAATGCATACTCTTTTTTCCTGACAGCAGTTATTCCCAAGGTTAACTCAGGTAACGACGTAGCTATCGCCAAAATAGTGGATCCAATAGTTTGCATAGAAAGCCCAATTAATTTAGTTATCTTCAAAGCATATCGTATTGAAATATCAGAGAAAAGCAGTACAAAAAGAATACTTAAAATCAACTTCAACGCAACACCGAACTTAGAGTTAAAAAAACGCTCATGATCCTTTACAATAGCTGCTTGCCCTTTTTTTTCTATTGCTATTTCTTTCTTCGTACTACTTCTCCATAAAAAATATATAGAAGCAAAATAAGAACAAATTAGAAACAGACCGGTAATTCTAGTTAATACCCCTAATGCAAAAACAAAGGCCATCGCAAAAGTTGTAATAAGAAGAATAAAAAAAGAATCGTTCTGTTCTTTCTTTATAATTTTGATCGTACCACCAATAAGAACAGACAAACCTATAACTAAAGATATATCACAGATATTAGACCCTAAAATTGCACCGGCAGACATCTGGGAAGCATTTTCAAATAAAGAAATTATTGTTAGCGCAAGCTCAGGTAGTCCTGTTGAGACCGCAATTAAAACAAAACCTACAAATAATGCTGAAAGCCTAAACTTTGTAGCAGTTTCAACTGAATATTTTACAGCAGAGTCCCCAGTATACCATAGACCAACTAAACCCACGCCCAGACCAACAACATAATAAAGTAATAACAAAGCAAACATATCACCTCTCCCTAAAATAGAACTATTTTCATAAAAACAATTATGAATATAACTAAGACGGTTTTAAAAACGCTATTTTTAAGAAAAAATAAAACCTAAACTTTATCTAATTTTTATTATAAACTTTACAAACCAAGCGCAATTAAATATTTTTTTTTAAAACCAAACACATTTTAGACAAATCATGAATAAACATTTCGTACACTTACATTTACATACAGAATTCTCTTTATTAGACGGTGCTATAAAGATCCCTGAGTTATTAAAGTTTTCTCAAGAACAAAAATGGAAAGCCGTTGGAATATCTGACCACGGTAATATTTTTGGTGCAGTAACTTTTTTTAAACAGGCAGCAAAGTATAATATCAAACCTATACTTGGTACAGAGCTATATTTCACTCCTGATGTTAAAATAAAAAATGTTAAAGAAAAATATTACCATCTGCTTTTAATTGCGCAAAGCAAAGTAGGTTACAAGAACTTGTGCCAGCTCCTTGCATTCTCGCACCAAAAAGGTTTTTATTTTAAACCTAGAATAGATTATGAAATATTAAAAAAACACTCTGAAGGTCTAATTGCAACATCAGCCTGCCAAGGCGGCCATATCCCTTCACTATTACTAAATGACAGAGATCAAGAAGCAGCAGAAAGAACCGAATGGTTTTTAGACATCTTTGGTAAAGAACGATTTTATTTTGAACTTATGCCAGAAAAAGTGGACCTAAGATTACGGGCAAACGATAAATTGTATGAGCTTGGTCGAAAGATGGGCGTAGACTGTATCGCAACAGGTGATGCACACATGATAAGAAAAGATGATTATTATGCTCACGAAGTCCTGCTTGCAATACAAACCAAAAAGCTGATGACAGACCCAAAGCGAATGTCTTTTGGTGAATATCAGTGCTATCTACGAACGACTCAAGAATTTCTCGACTTTTTCCCTGACAAACAAGAAATCATTTGGAATACAGGTAAAATCGCAGACATGTGTGAATTCCAATTTGAATTCGGCAAACTCATGTTCCCACAATGCCCAACACCTAAAGAATATACTCAAGAAAGTTATTTCAAAAAACTATGTGCAGATGGGCTTGATAAAATAAAAGATGAAGGCTTGATCCCTAAAGAACAATATACTACCTATGACGATCGTCTTGAGCTCGAGATGAACCTGATTATCAAGATGGGTTTTGTTGGTTATTTTTTGGTAGTTAGTGATTTTATACAATGGTCAAAAAGACAAAATATCCCAGTAGGCCCTGGAAGGGGTTCAGCTGCAGGATCTCTTGTTGCCTGGACAATGGAAATTACAAATGTTGACCCTATAAAATATAATCTTCTGTTTGAAAGATTCCTAAATCCCGAACGGGTAAGTATGCCCGATATCGATATAGACTTTTGTATCCAGAGAAGAGAAGAAGTTATTGGATATGTAAAAGAAAAATACGGCCAAGATTGTGTATGCCAAATTATTACATTTGGAACAATGATGGCAAAAGGTGTAATAAAGGATGTTGCCCGAGCATTAGGATTCCCATTCCAGGATTCAAACGCACTAACAGAGCTAATTCCAAACCAATTAAAAATTTCTCTAAAAGATGCAATCAAACAAGAACCCAAATTACAGGAAATGATAGACAGCAATCCTCAGGTTAAAAACTTGTTTGATATATGCTTTAAACTTGAAGGGCTAACACGACACGCATCAAAACATGCTGCCGGCGTTGTGATATCCCCTGAGCCATTAGCTAAAGTACTGCCTCTATACATACCATCAAAGACTGATGAACTTGTAACTCAATACGCTATGACAGAACTTGAAAGTATTGGTTTCTTAAAGATGGACTTTTTAGGTTTAAAAAACTTAACAGTTATAGAGCGCGCACTTAAAGCTATAAAAAAGAATCATAACGTAGATATAAACCTAGACAAGCTCACCCTTGATGATCAAAAAACTTTTGACTTACTAAGGGAAGGAAGCTCAAACGGCGTTTTCCAGTTTGAATCTGAAGGCATTAAAGAAGTCATGCGCAAATTGCAGCCGGAACGCTTTGAAGACTTGATAGCACTAAACGCTTTATATCGACCTGGTCCTCTAGGCTCAGGCATGGTCGACGACTTTATTGACCGTAAACACGGTAAGAAAAAAACTACTTACATGTTCAAAGAGCTTGAACCAATATTAGCAGAAACCTATGGCGTCATTGTGTATCAAGAACAGGTTATGAAAATCGCATCTGCGATTGCAGGCTACACACTTGGTGGCGCAGATATTTTGCGTCGTGCCATGGGTAAGAAAAAAGTAGAGGTAATGGCTCAACAAAAAGAGCTTTTTGTTACAGGAGCAAAAGAAAAAAACTTTAACACAAAAAAAGCTGCCGAGTTGTTTGACCTTATGGCCTATTTTGCAGGATATGGTTTTAATAAATCACACTCAACAGCATATGCTCTTATTGCATACCATACAGCCTATCTCAAGGCTAATTATCCTGCAGAGTTTATGGCTGCACTAGTTTCTTTTGAAACAAGTAATCCCGATCAGCTTAGTTTTTATTTACAAGAAATAACAGACATGGGTCTGAATGCCATCCTGCCTGACGTGAATAAGTCACACGCAGAATTTTGCGCCAACACAGATGGAATTCTTTTTGGCCTACAAGGAATAAAGAACGTTGGCGGAGCCGCTCTTGAAAATATATTACTAGAAAGAGATAAAAAACCATTCTTAGATATTCTAGATTTCTGCAAACGCGTAGATCTCAGAACTGCAAATAAAAGAGTAATAGAGAGCTTAATTTACGCGGGAGCAATGGATAATTTTCCCGGCAATAGGGCTCAAAAAATTGCGGAGCTTGAAAAAATAATAAAAATAGCAGCCTCTGCAAAAGAAGCTGCGAGAACAGGCCAAATGGGTTTATTCAGCATGGCAACACAGGGTAACGGTCAAGACATGCCTCAAGAGCTCTATAGCTTTGCAAGTTTGCCTGAATTTAACGATAAAGAAAAACTCGAAAAAGAAAAAGAGGTCGCAGGTTTTTATTTAAGTTCTCACCCTTTAAAGAATTATAAAATCTTGAATTGGCTAGATACTCAAAGTTTCGAGCAAGCACTAGAGTTAATAAAAAACCTTAAATCCATGAAAGAACCTTCTGTCACCTGCTTCGGCTTGTTGCAAAAACATAGAGTGATCAACACAAAGAAAGGTGACAAAATGGCATTTGCTCAATTTGAAGATACAACCTCAAATGCTGAGCTAATAATATTTCCAAGCGTTTATAAAAAAGTTGATACATTATTAGACGAATATAATGTCTTTATTATAAAAGGCGTTGTAGACGCAGCATCTACAAACAAATGCAAAATAAAAGCAAATGAACTTATTCCGGTAGATCATTTATTTCAAGAATATCAAAAAATCCAAAATATAAACTTCAAGCTACCATTAAACTTAAATGATAACTTCTTAGAAAAAGTTAAGACAAAGCTTGATATTCAAAACAGTACCAACAAGCACAAAGTTAATTTTTTATTTGAAGAAAACGATCAAAAACTTTGCCTTGAATATAAAAGCAAAATATCCTGTGACCAAGAAAGCCTGCAAGACATAGAAAAACTTGGTATCAAAATTCAGGTTTTATTATAGTCATATCCAACGTTATCTTATCCTTCAAAAGACGCTTTAAAGTTTTTTCTATCCATAAAAAACTATCTTCCTGGTTCTCTTTAAAGATTTTTTTACAAAGAGTTAAGATGAAATCTTGGGTAATTATATTTTTATCCAAAAACTCTAAAAGTAAAACAAAATGTTCTTCAAATTTTACCTGATAATCAACTAGAGAATATAAAAGTAGTAATTTAGAAATAAATTCGTAATTAGAAGAATCTAACAGTAGTAAGTGCTCGTAAACACCTATAGCGCTTATAAGCTTAACTTCTTTTTTATATAAAATCGCAGCCTGTTTATATTTTTCTAAGGCTAAATTATCTTCTAATGACCATAAAATGTCACCCTCCAGCTGCAACACGTACGCCCTATCCTCAAAAGAATGTGCCAATAACCTATAAAGACTTAAAGCTTTTTCTCTCTCTTTACGTGATACAAGTTCTGCTAACTTAAACCATGCAATACAAAATTGCTTAGGTTCCACGGCCTCAGGCTTACTTGTCATCAATCTCTCCTTCTTTTTTCATTAAACAAACCTCCCTTTTAAATTAAATAGCTATATGATATGATTTTATATCATGAAAAGTTTAAAAATAAGTATAGTTTTTTTGTTTTCCCATTCTTTTTGTGCATGTCGACACAAGCCAATCCCCCTGACAAGCTATATGAAACAAAAGAAGAAATAGGCAAAGACAGCCAAAATCAAAAACCACAAAATAATACAAACTTAAACAGACCCAAATTTGCAACAGTTCAAAGTCTTTTTTTAAAAAGCCTAATAGAAACAGGTTAGACAGAAATAGTTGAAGCTGGTTTACAATTTTGTACCCAATTGATACGCAAATAAAAACATGATATAGTCTACTCTTATTATTTGTAAAACCTTTGTTTGGGAATCTTGAGTTATATTTATGGAAACACAAACTATTCATAATGCTTGCAAAGAAAATCTATTTCAAAAAAAATCTAATAAATACAACGCCAGAACGCGTCTAGAATTATTATTAGACAAAGATAGTTTTCAGGAGATCGGACAATTAATATCATCACCTTTTATTGATAAACCTTATGAAGGCGATGGTGTAATTACCGGCTTTGGAACAATTGATAATCAAAAAGTTGCAATATACGCTCAGGATTTCAGCCTAAAAGGCGGCTCTGTTGGCAAACATCACGCACAAAAAATATGTACTGTGATGGACATGGCTGCAAAGATTGGCTGTCCGATTATCGGCATTATAGACTCTGGTGGAGCGAGAATACAAGAAGGCATACATGGTCTTGGCGGCTATGGAGAAATCTTTCTGCGTAATGCTAGATATTCAGGAGTAGTTCCACAAATTTCTATAATCTTAGGTCCTTGCGCAGGAGGTGCAACTTATTCTCCAGCATTAACAGACTTTATTTTCACAGTAGAAAAGACTAGTAATCTCTTTGTAACGGGACCAAATGTTGTTCAGCAAGCCTTACATCAAACAATAGATAAAGAAACCCTAGGGGGCGCACTCGTTCACAATCAAACATCAGGACTTGCACACATAATGTCTCAATCAGAAGATGAATGTTTTGAACAAGTAAAATTACTACTCTCGTACCTCCCAAGTAATTATCGTTCTGAAACCAATAATTTATTAGAACAAAATTCTAAAGATATAGATCTAAAAAGCATAATACCAACAAACCCTAATATCGCTTACGATATAAAAGATGCTATTGATAATATATTTGATCAAAATAGTTTTTTTGAAATACAAGAATTATTTGCTCCAAATATAGTAGTAGGCTTTGCAAGGCTTTCTGGTATGGCAACAGGCATTATAGCAAATCAACCTAAAGTTAAAGCCGGCTCTCTTGATATAGACACATCATGCAAAGCGGCACGTTTTATAAACTTTTGTAACAGCTTTTCTATCCCAATAATATCACTTGTAGATGTTCCAGGGTTTATGCCAGGGGTTGAACAAGAACATAATGGCATTATCAGACATGGTGCGAAACTTATTGCAGCCTACGCAAATGCAACCGTTCCTAAGATTACTGTAATTTTACGCAAAGCATATGGTGGAGCATATATTGTTATGGGTAGCAAACACCTGAGAACAGATTTTAATTTTGCTTGGCCAACGGCCCAAATTGCAGTTATGGGAACAAAAGGCGCAGTTTCTATTTTGCATAGAAAAGAATTAAATAAAATTGAAGATCCAACAGAAAAAGAAAATTTACAAAACAACCTTGAACAAGAATATGAGCAAGAATTTTTGAACCCAAATACTGCAGCAAAATTTGGATATATCGATTCTGTAATTGATCCCGATCAAACAAGGGATGTCTTAATAAAATCTTTAAAAATAATTCAAGACAAAGTTGAAAAGTTGCCAAAGAAAAAAGCAGCCAACATCCCCTTATAATAAACCCAAAAAAAGCAAAAAAGACTTTACTTTAAATGCTTTTTCAATATAATTCTTAATTACATAATCACATAAAAATATTTTTATAGACACCAAAACTAGGGGGCTTCATGACAAAAAAAAATATTAATTTATTATTCTCTTTTTTATTAATATTGTTGGCAGGATCTCAGCTGAATGCTGAAACTTTAAGCAGAAGAAGTCAACGAATAAAGGCTTTACACAATTATGAAAAAGCTAAAACCGGTGGTAAAAATTTAGTTTTTGAAAACGGTGCCGATCTAAGCAATTTAAATACAGCAAAAAAGAATCTTTTTAAAGTTAATCTTCCCGGCGCAAAGCTTATAGATGTAAAAGCAAACAACACCAATTGGACAGGGGCAATATTAACTGAAGCAAATTTATCTGGGGGACAACTCCAAAACACGTTCTTAATTGGAGCCCTCTTAAATGGAACATGTCTTTTAGAAACAGATTTTAGTGGTTCAGACTTAACAGATGCAAATCTTAGTGGAAAAATTAAACTGGTAAAAAAAATCTGGGAAATAATTACATTTGATTATGATTCAAAATTTATAAAGAATCGTATAAACACAAAATTTATTAATGCTATATTAAAGCATGCTGATCTAAGATACGCCAACTGGATAAACCCAGACTTTAGAGGTGCTGACCTTGAAAAAACAAAACTCAACAACAATCTTATGATGAACGGAAACTTCTCAAGCGTTCAAAACCTAGAAAACACAAACTTCTCCGGTTCCGCTCTTTATAACGCAAACTTTAAAAATACAGATATCAGCAAAGCATACTTTAAAAATACTCATTTTTATGGAACATCAGGTATATCTAATGCTCAAGTAAGAATACTAATTCGCAAAGGGGCAAAAGTATTTGAGGGTAGTCACGAATTAATAATAAATAATCAAAAAGTGATTCAACAAAAAACTGGTGTTATAAAAGAAACTATATTTGATAATGAAGATTTTGAAACAAAAATAATACATCACCAAGATGGAACAACATCTGAAATAATTTTTGATGACGAAGACGAATAAATAAAGAGTATAAAAAAGCACCTGTTTCTTGTATTACAACCTTACTATCGCATATACTTGATTAAGAGGGGTCGAAATTTTAGTATATGTTATCGTAATAAAAACTATAATAAACAGGTGTTTATATGTTCAAAAAAATCTTAAAAAACATACGTCTTAAACATGTCTTTCTACTAGTCACGGGAATAATAACAATCACAGCACTAGTTGCATTCACCTATGATGGTTGTTACTTTATTTCTGCACCACAAAAAACTGAATCAAAACTTACAAAAATTGATTCTCGCCCAGACGAAATTAAAGGTAAAATAATAACCTTAAAACGATTACGTCCCGAATATTTCGAAGATTATTACAAAATGATCTCACCTAAAGATGTAATTGACCCTCTATATTTACCAAAATCACACGAAGGCATAATCGCCCATCTAAATAAACAACTAAAAAAAGAAAATGCTAAACAGGTATTGCTCTATATGATCTTTGACAATAAAGACAATAAATTAATTGGCTCAATATCTATCAGAGAAAAAAACGACAGAGACCCAGGACAATATTCATGTTGGATTAATAATAAATATTGGGGTCAAGGTAGAATTCAAGAAGCAATAAAACTCATCTCTGATGCATATTTTAAATTAACTGGAGCAAAAAGTTTTGATGCACATGTTGAAATGTGGAATATAAGAAGTTACTATGGATTAAAAAAAGCAGGGTTTAAACTTCTAAAAACTTATCAGCCCGAAAAACAACATCCAAGATATATTCTAGAGTTTTACAACCCAAATACTTAGGAGAAAATATGTCAAAAGTTCTTTTTATATTAATACCAGATAATTATAGAGACGAAGAATTTTCTGTACCATATGATATGTTAAAAGATAAGTATCAAGTTGATGTTGCAGGATTTTCAGAAAATATTGCAACAGGCGCACGCGGCCACGAACATAAACCAAACTTGCTCTTAAAAGATCTTCAAGATAGTGACTTTGACCAATACAATGCGCTTGTCATTCCTGGCGGTCCAGGGAGCACGCAACATCTATGGGATAACCAAAAAGTTCTTGATGTAATCAAGTTTTTTCACACAAACAAAAAAATAGTTGCTGCCATCTGTTATGCAGCAATCCCTGTAGTACAAACAGGCATTTTAAAAGATAAAAAGGCTACAGTATTTCCTAGCCAAGAAGCCAAAGATATCTTCGAACAATATAGTGTAAAATTTGTTGATAAAGGCGTTGTAGTGCTTGCCAAAGATAAAATAATTACCGGCCAAGGCCCTAAATTTGCCCAAGAATTCGGCCAAGCCATTATTGACATGCTAGAAAAATAAAATTACTAATTTCTTACTTAGCCCCCCTTTGGGGGCTATTCAAATTAACCCAATCCCCTTTCTTTTTATAGAGTTTAAGTTAAAATTTAGATTAAGAAGCTTAATTCTATATTAAAACTCCTAAGACAAGGAAAAACAAATGGCATCAAAAAAACCTTTCGCTCTTGAGGACCTCCGTCCCAAGGTACTATTACTAGGCATAAATGCGCCGTATAACAAAATAAAAGACATGAATGCGTACTTTGATGAATTCATAAGCTTGGTAACGACTCTAGGTGTAAAATATGATGAAACCCTATATTTAAAATTAAGATCTATAGATAAAGCAAACTTTCTGACAAAAGGTAAACTTCAAGAATTAGTAGAGCTTTGTGATAAAAATGAAATAGAGGAAGTAATTTTCTCTGAACCGTTAACACCCTTACAAGAACGAAATTTAGCAGAAGCACTAAACTGTGGGATATGGGATAGAGAAAAATTAATTTTGGAAATTTTCCGTAAATCTGCACATACAGCAGAAGGAAAAATCCAAGTAGAAATGGCAGAAATAGAATACTTCAAGACTCGACTTTCAGGAAAAGGTGTCGAGCTTGCCCAACAGGTCGGCGTAATTGGCGTAAGAGGCGGTCCAGGTGAAACCTCAAAGGAAATTTTAAAAAGACATCTTGCAGAAAAATATCGTCAAGCAAAAAAACAACTTCTAACATTACAACGCTCACGAGAAGCTCAACGCAAACAAAGGCTACAAAGCAACATCCCTTTAATATGCTTGGTTGGTTATACAAATTCAGGCAAATCCAGCCTACTTAACCTATTAACAAAAAGTCACGTCTTGGTTGAAGATAAACTTTTTGCAACATTAGATACCACAACACGAGAGTTTTTCATAGAAGGCAAAGAAAACGTTCTTATTTCTGATACAGTAGGGTTCATAAGCCAATTGCCACATAATCTAATAGAAGCTTTTAAATCAACACTTGAAGAATTAAAATATGCATCTTTATTACTAGAGGTAGTGGACATAAGTAACACCAACTGGGAAGATCAAGTAAAAGTTGTGCAATCAACTCTTGAAGAACTAGAAGTACAAACAAAAAAAATATACGTCTTTAATAAGATAGATAAAATAGATCCAAAAAACTTAGATAAATTAAAAATTGAATTAGAAAAACTTAAACCATACGTCTTGACTCATACTAAATCAAAAGAAGGAATAAAAGATCTTGTTGAATATATCGGGAGAATATAATGAAAATAGCGATAAATGGCTTTGGAAGGATCGGGCGAACGTTTTTGCGTGCTTTACTTCAAGATAAAAAAGCGCAAGAAAAAATTAACGTTGTCGCAATAAACATAGGCCCCAGCGATGCAACTCAAATAGCGCAATTATTTAAATACGATTCTATGATGAGAGAGTTCCCTGGAACAATTGCATATCACAATGGGCAACTTGATGTTAATGGTTATAAAATTAAAATAATTCAAGAACTAGATCCCATAAAAATAAACTGGAGCAAACTAGGCATAGATTGGGTAGTAGATGCAACAGGTGCATTCAGAACTAGAGAAAAAGCTTTACTACATATAAAGGCTGGAGCAAAAAAAATATTAATCACAGCACCTGCAAAAGATGAAGATATAACAATTATTCCTGGAGTTAATGACTCTAAATATAATCCAGAAAAAGATAATATTGTTTCCCTAGGTAGCTGCACAACAAACTGCTTTGCCCCAATGATCAAGGTACTAAAAGAAAGCTTTGATTTAGAAGGCGGCATGATGACCACAATCCATTCTTATACAAACGATCAAGTGTTACTAGATGTTGAACATAAAGACCCAAGAAGAGCCCGTGCTGCTGCATTAAATATAATACCAACAGAAACAGGTGCCGATAAGGTTATTGTAAAAATTTACCCAGACTTAAAAGGAAAGCTGTCTGGAATTTCAATACGGGTACCAACACCGCTTGTTTCATTAGTTGATTTCACGTTTACAACAAAAGAAATTTTGACCATAGAAAAAATCAATAACGCTTTTAAAAATTATGCACAAAAACAACTTATTGGCATACTCGAATATTGCGATAAACCGCTTGTCTCTTCAGACTTCATAGGCAACTCACACTCTTGCATCTTTGATAGCTTAATAACCAAGAGTATAGGCCAAACAAGCCAAATTTTTGGTTGGTA
>CAYVQB010000026.1:0-13993 GCA_964453985.1 uncultured Pseudomonadota bacterium | reverse complement strand
AAAAGGCAAACCTAATACCATTAAAATTGTAATAAAAATAAAAAGAGATATAAAAAAAATTTTATGTTTATTAAAAAAAGTTTTTAAGCTTTTTAGGCACATAACATTACTTAACTATCCTAAACTCCTACAACAAAAACAAACTCTGTGTTAGATATAGCAAAGCAATAAAAAAAAGGCAAAACCTAACGTAAATCAAAATTCTTTACGTTTAAAAAATAAAAGAGTATTTTTTAAAAAATATTAATGAACTAAAAAAGAGAAAGATTGTGATGAAAAAATTATCTGTAATAATACCGTTACTAAATGAAGAGGGTAACCTAGAAGTACTGTATCAAGAACTTCGTCAGGTTTTTAATAAGCTTCAATACTTTAACTCATATGAAATAATTGCCGTAAACGATGGCAGCACAGACAATTCTTTAAATATTTTAAAAAAATTAGCAACTCAAGATAAAAACTTGAAAATAATCTCTTTTGTTAGAAACTTTGGGCATGAAAACGCCACCTCTGCGGGCATCAAATTTGCGGCAGGAGACGGTGTAGTATTAATAGATGCAGATAGACAAGACCCACCAGAACTTATCTTAGATTTCGAAAAAGAGTACTTAAATGGCTTTGATATAGTTTATGGCCAAAGGAAAAAAAGGTTAAAAGAAACTTTTTTTAAAAAAATAACATCCAAAGCTTTTTACCCAATATTTAAATTCTTAACAAAAGTAGATATGCCAAGAGATGTTGGCGATTTTTGTCTTTTAAGCAGAAAAGCCGTTAATATCGTAAATCAGTTACCTGAAAAGTGTCGCTTTGTTAGAGGATTAATATATTGGACAGGCCTACCAAAAAAAGCCGTTTTTTTCATAAGAAAAAGTCGTGAAGCAGGAATAACAAAGTATAATTACTCAAAACTCACAATCTTTGCACTAGAGAATATAATCTCTTTTTCAACCACACCTATTTACTGCATTATATTCTTTTCTATGTTTGCTATCGCAGGCTGTGTAATTGGTGGTATCTCTGTATTAATAATGAAATTGTTAGGCTTTGTTATTATGACAGGCTGGACATCACTTATGGTCAGTATGTTATTTTTGTTTTCCGTAACTCTTTTTTTCTTGGGAATTATAGGTCTTTATATAGGTAAAATCTTTCAGGAAATTAAACAGAGACCAAATTTTTTAATAGATGAAAAAATTAATTTTGAATAAATATTAATTTAAAACTTTATACTTGCCCTTAACAGTATCCCAAGTGACAAAGACAGTATTATCATCTATCCATTTATTATCAAAAACAAATGTTATATCTGTAACAACCTTGTTGTCAAGCCGTTCATTTATTATAAACTTACCCATAGAAAAATCGTGCCACACCCCAACGACTGCAAGGTTGTCCATCCAAACGTAAGATTTGTCTTCCCGTGACCACCTTAATGGTCGTAAAGAAAAGTTCATCCAGTAACCACAATCATTCTTATCTAAAGAAGTTAAATGATATCCAATTTTACCATCCTTATAAATCTTTTCTGCCTTATATCTTACACCAATAGTTTTATAATCATCCCTACAACCCATGGTTCCTTTTTCTGCTAAAGTAGCGAATAAAACGCAACTTAATCTCAAGTCTAAGTTATTCAAAAAAGCCTGAAAAACAAATTGCGAATCTGAGACAAAAGGTGAAGCTAAGATAATAAAGTTTGCATTATCACTAAATGAATTCTCGGCAAAAAAAGGAACAAACCTATCTCTATACGCTAGAGTAGACTTGCACATACCCTGAGTAGCATTAAAGTTGTTTTTCGCTCCCCTAAAAGTACTTAACATACACAACAACAAAACAAAACCTAAAACTATTCTCTTAATCAAACTTTGGTTTATATCTTTATAGAAAAAATAGATACCTAAAAACAATGTGAAAACAACAACCGAATAAATGGGATTAATATATCTAGGATCTGGATATGCAACAAAGCCAGGCCATGCTAAAGAAAAAAAAGCTATAATCAAAAACATTAATAACTTTAGTTTTTTTCTATAAGAATAAAAAATAAAAACTAAACAAAATAAGGCTAAAAATAACGTCAAAAATTTTTGTATATTTGTCCCAGTATTCGTAACAAATATACTATTAATCCAAGGCCAAAAAGGGTTAGACAAGGAGACTAATTTATTTATAAATTTATCCCAAAAAGATATAAAAATAACTTTAACAGGAACAATAATATCACTTGCTGCGCTTGTTTGAATAGTATTTACTACAGAATTATTGGTACTAGCTATGGCCATTTTAGATTTAGTATCAAAGAAGCAAGATAAAAATGGAAACCGCAAAAAAAGATTATTAAATGTTCTTGATATAGTACCAAAACCAAAAGACCAAATCCTAATCAATACATACAGAAAACCTGATACAAAAAATATCCAACTTTTGCAAACAGAATATTTTATCTTTTGCCACAAACTGTCATTAGGGTTTGTTATAACTAAAAAAACGAATAAAAAAGCAGGCACTGAGAAAAAAACGTAATGTTCTCTTGAAAGCAACGATAATAGATAAGTAAAGCCTGCTAAATAAAGACTTATTCTACAGTTTTTTATTAAAAAGTATCTGAATAAAAAAACTGTTAAAAATATAAAAAAAGTAGACATTGGGTCTTGCAGAATACATATCCAAGCAAGCCAACTAATCGATCTGTAAAAAGCAAACATTAGGCCACCAAACAAAGACAAACTTAATGGCATAAATAGAGATAAAAAATTGAAAAATAAAACACAATTAAGTGAATAAAAAAAGACATTAAAAATATAATATATATAGGGGTTTAAACCAAAAAAATAATGTATTCCTGTAAAGATAAAGTGCTGTAGTGGTCTGTATAAAGCTGATATAAAATTAGGCTTTGAAAACTTATAATTCATAGGGGTTGTGTAATCTCGACAATCAGTAGAAAATACTCTTAAAATATCACTACTTTTTCTGACAAGCCCTTTTAAAATATTTCCAAGATCATCAATACCAAACCAAATATCAAGTCCCGCTATAGCAAGAACTCCAAAAATAACTAAGAACAAAATAAGGCTTAAAAATATTTTGTTCTTAAATATTTTATATAAGCTGTACAACTTTTTCCCTTTTCTCAAAAACATTGTACTTATTTAAATTATTTTCAACTTCCTTAAGATCATGATCTAACATAATTTTTACTAGCTCTTGCAAGGTAGTCTTAGCCTTCCAACCCAACTCCTTTTCTGCTTTAGTTGGATCACCAACCAATAAATCTACTTCGGTTGGTCTAAAATATCTTGGGTCTATTTGAATCAAAATTTTGCCAGTTTTCGCATCTAAACCACGTTGGTCTATTCCACACCCAACCCACTCAAGATTAGTACCAATTTGCTTGAATGCTAGATTCAAAAACTCTTTTACTGAATATGTCTTGCCAGTTGCAATAACATAGTCTTGCGCTTTATCCTGCTGCAACATGAGCCACATAGCCTCAACATAATCTTTTGCATAGCCCCAATCTCTTTTTGCCTCAATATTACCCAAATAAATTTTGTCCTGTAAACCATATTTAATCTTTGCAACAGCTCTTGTAATTTTTCTTGTTACAAAAGTTTCACCACGACGTTCAGATTCATGATTAAATAAAATCCCATTACAAGCAAAAAGATTGTATGCTTCACGATAATTTACCGTAACCCAGTATGCATAAATCTTTGCAGCAGCATAAGGAGATCTTGGATAAAAAGGGGTTGTTTCCTTTTGGGGAATTTCTTGAACTTTTCCATAGAGTTCACTGGTTGAAGCTTGATAAAATTTTGTTTTATCCTGTAATTTTAATATTCTAATTGCTTCCAACAAACGCAATGTTCCAATTGCATCAGCGTTAGCAGTATATTCAGGAGTTTCGAATGAAACCTTCACATGACTTTGTGCCGCTAAATTATAAATCTCATCTGGCTGAACTTCTTGTAGAATCCTAATTAAATTTGTTGAATCCGTCATATCACCATAATGTAAAATAAAATTGTTAGAATTATGTGTGTTTTTATCTTGATAAATATGATCAATTCTTGACGTATTTATACTTGATGATCTTCTTTTAATTCCATGAACCTGGTAACCTTTTTCAATTAAAAATTCAGCTAAGTAAGAACCATCCTGACCTGTAATACCAGTGATTAAAGCTTTCTTCATAAATACCCTAATTTTTTATAAAAAATTTTGTAAAGATTCTTTTTTAATAGTAACCAAAACCTCTTTCACGCTTTCTACTTCATCCCTTTTGGCCACCAAAATTACATCCTCGTCTTCCACTAAACAAAGGTCATCAACCCCTATAAAAGCAACTATTTTTTTCTTACTATCCTTTGATAGAACTTGAGCTAAGTTTCGACTACTATTAATGTTTATAATTTTTATAGAATCCCCGAAAAACCTCTTTTGCAAACTTAAAAAAACATCTAAGTTCCCAATATCATACCACTCAAAATCACAAGGTAATAAAACAACTTTATCGCTTTTTTCCATTACCGCATAATCAACTGAAATATTCGTAATATCTTTATATTCTATTTTATCTTCTAAGTACTGTTGCATTAAATCAAAAACATCTGGAGCACAAACTTTAAACTCTTCTATAAATACAGAGACTTTACATGCGAAAATACCAATATTCCAAAACATATTGCTTTGTTGTATATATTGTTTTGCTAGTTCTAACTTAGGTTTTTCGTGAAATTCACCAACGTTATAAAATTGTCCACAATTAATCTCTTTTGAATCTGCTTGAATATAACCATATCCCGTTGCAGGACGAGTTGGCATAACTCCTAATGTCACTATTTTGTCATTATTAGCTGCATACTCAATAGCTTTGTTTAAGTAAAATCTATAAACCTTGCTATCAGGAACAAAAGTATCTGCAGCCAAATACAGAACAACTGCATCTTTATTTTTTTCTTGCAACTGCAAACAACTATACAAAATTGCTGGACCAGTATTACAAGATGCCGGCTCTTGAATAATCATACCAATATTATCTTTGAAATTTTGTTTAATATAATCAGCTTGATTTTTTATAGTCACAACTCCAATATTTTCTTTACTATTAGCTAATGGAATTATTCTATCTATTGTATGTTGTAACAAAGACTTATCATTCAAAAAAGGAATAAACTGCTTAGGTCTATTTTTGCGGCTCAAAGGCCAAAGCCGATGACCACCTCCACCACATAAAATCATGAAATATCTATTTTGCATATTCCTACCCTTTCCAAAATCACCCAAAAACCTAATGCTGACAATATTATCAAAACAGGCTCAAACATCATTCTAAATCGAGCACAACCATCATGGCCCGTTATCATAGAAAAATAGAATATATAACCTGCTAATAAAAACAATAGTGACCATTTTTTTCTTATTAACAAAAACATAAGAGCTATAAAGCACAAAATATATCTTAAAATTGTCCAAATTGCTTCTAAAAAGCTAATAAGCTTTACAGAAAAAGAAGTTGTGCCAGCGATTATATATATCCAGGATCTTGCTATAAGATTTCCAGAATTTTTAAAAAATGAAATATCACCGCCTCGAGTATTTGGCTCAACTAAAACTTTTAAATTGCAAGAGTATAAACCCAAGAAAGTCTTGCTTACATTTTGCAGCCAGATTTTTATAAATAAAATGGGATTCTCTTGTAAATTTTGTATAAAAAGCTGTTTTATACTTATCCAACTACTGCTAGCCATTTTGTTACCAGTAAGCATTGAAGCTAATTTTTGTGTCTCTTGTTTTACATCTGTTTTATTTTTGGATGCTAAAACTTTAGGAAACAAATAAAAATATAAATTTTCATTACCCAAAGCAGCAATTCTAAACTCATTATAATTCACTTTATTAAAGTACATATAGCCAAAAACAGGCAAATAAAAAGCAAAACAAAATAAAATAATAAATTTAAGTTTTTGCAAACACGTATTATCTAAGAAAATAGCTAAAAAGAGAACTATAAATAATATAAAATATATCGCTGCAGGCTTTACAACAATAGATAATCCAAGAGATAAGCCAGATAAAAATAAATAAATAAGTTTATTATCACTCAAAAATATAATAAATAAATATAAAAACAACGTAAGCAAAAACGTTAATAAGATTTCTGTTAATATAAACTGGTTAAACGTTAAAAAACCTACGTTAAATGTAAAAATCACAAACGAAATTAAAGCTATTTTTTCATTAAATAGTCTTCGAGCTATAAAAAAAATTAAGAAACCCGTTAAAAGTGCAATCAACACTTGAACCCAAGTTACAAAAGAATTACTTGGCACAAATATTTTATACAAAAATCCCACAAAAAAAGCGTACCCTAGGCAATAGTAAGGTATGGAACCATCAGAAAAACTATTGTTCTCATAAAAATTTAGAGCAGGATGTATATAAGCTTTGGAATCTATATCTTGATAGGGGTTAACCGGTGATACATTTAAATGTAAGACAACAGAAAAAAACAAAAATATTATTGAAAATAAGATCAAATAATACTTACTCTTCAAAATTCTCCTGACTTTTTTTTAAAGAATAAAAATTCTGCAAAACCCACTTATGCACTGCCAATGTTGATTCACTAGTTTTATACTGATTTTGTATCATGTCAAAATTTGATACACATTTATTAAAATAATTAGGAAAATATTTACCCTGCTTATACCATCTAACAGTGGGCGCTGCAAAGCCAACTTTCTTGCGATATATAATATCTTTTGGCAAATATTTTTCACTGATTTTTTTTAATAAATATTTAGGTTGTTTATTCTTGAACTTAATATCTGATGGCACATTTAACGCGAATTCAACAAGTTTATGATCCAAAAAAGGCACTCGCGCCTCAACTCCTGTTGCCATAGACATTTTATCTGCACGCATTAAAAGTAACTCTGGCAAACGCTGTTTAAGCTCTAAATAAGTTAAATTTTTCATAAAGTCAGCTTGTTTATCAAACTTTTTGAGTTTTCTCGAATAATAATCAACTATAGAAAAACTATCTAAATCAAAACTTTTACCTAAAATCTTTTGTACAACCCAATCATCACAAGTCTCTTGTTTAATATCAAAAAAGAGAGCTTTTTGGTGCTCAGAAAATGCTATTGCACCACCCCAAAACAACTGTCTATTGTAAGCCCAATTTTTCAAGACTTCTAATTGGTTTAAGTTTTTGGGAGCAAGTTTATTCGCAGTTTTATATAAAGTTTTTTTAATTAAACTAGGAACTAATTTTTGGGAATTTTTCCAATATTTATCATAAAAGTTTTTATATCTAGCATACGTAGAATACCCAAAGAATAGCTCATCGGCACCCTCTCCAACCTGTGCAACGGTAACACCGCTATCTTTTGCCAACTTTGCAACATAATAAAAAGGTATACAAACACAATCAGCTAATGGTTCATCTAAGTGGTGAATCATCTTTTGATAAAAATCGAAAGCCTCTTTCTCTGAAATTATTATTTCGTGATGATCTGTATCAAAAATTTTAGCAACTTGTCGTGCATATTTAAGTTCATTAAACTCAGGTCCATCTGAAAAGGCAACGGTAAAAGTCTTTATTTTTCTATCACATTCAGACATTAAGGCAACATTCAGGCTCGAATCCACACCACCAGATAAAAACGCACCAAATGGCACATCTGACATCATTCTTTTTTTTATTGATTCTTTTAATAAATATTCTGTTTTTTCTAAACAAAAATCTTCATCTTTTAATTCTTGCTCTTGGGCATAGCTTAATCTTTTTAAAGGGCTATACCACTGGTAAAAGTCTATTTTTTTGGAAAAATCTATTTTTAGATAAAAACCAGCAGGAAGCTTATAGATACCATTAAAAATGGTATAAGGCGCAGGAGTTACCATAAAAGTTAAATAATGATAATAGGCATTATAATTAAAATTCCTTTTAATCCAAGGCAATTTCCACAAAGCCTTTATCTCCGATGCAAAACTAGCTATACCATTTTGAAAAGAAAAATAAACAGGTTTTATACCTATGCGATCTCGAATTAGATAAAACTCTTTTTTTTGTAAATCAAAAATAGCAATCGCAAACATCCCATCTATTTTATCTAAAAAATCTATCCCCCACTCTTTATAAGCATAAATTAAAGTTTCTGTGTCTGTTTTAGAAAAATATTTATAACCCCTATTTATAAGTTCTTTTCTTAGCTCTTCATGATTATAAATTTCTCCATTAAAACATATAGCCACACTGTTTTGCTTGTCTAGCATAGGCTGGTGGCCGGCCGGTGACAAATCAATAATACTTAATCGATTATGAGCAAAGCCTATTTGATCTTGGTCTGAAAGCCAGATACCTCTGTCATCTGGACCTCTATGAGTCAAAGCTTGCTGCATTTTATACAACAAGCTTTTTTCTATCTTAAAGTCAGTTAAAGATAAGTTTAAATAACCCGAAATTCCACACATTATAATTGAGCATAACCTGAAGAAATATTATCTCTTCTTGTTTTATTCTTATCTTTATTTTTATTAATATCTTGAACAATTTTGTCCACAGCCTCCATAGACGATAACATTGCGATATCCATATTATTATATCTATGCAAACCGTTACGCCCCATCAATTGCAAGTTAGAGAAACGAGATAAATAATTCAAAACAACTTTTAAACTAGTTTGGTAATCTTCATCATATAAGGGATAGGCTTCGGCTTCTTTTAGAACCATACTGGATAAAATTAACTCTCTATCTAGTATGCCTATTTTTTCTATTTCTGATTTTGCCAACTTAATTAACTTATCATTAGATTTCTTCCAAAAAGCACTATTCGTAAAGGTAAAATATTCCAAACTTAATGCTGTATGCTCTGGAGTATCTGCCATTTTTAAAGAAAAATTGCTCATATTACCGATACGAACCATCGCTACTTCTTTTTCATGAATATAAAGCCAATGGTCAGGACAAATATCTTTTTTATTAACCACAAAATTAACTGTGATAAGACCTCTATATAGCAACCTATTTGCTGCAGACATAACCGGTTTAGGAGCAATAGGATCCAAGGCTAGTACCAATTTCTTTAATGGCATTGTAGATAAAAAATAATCGCCACTATGTTCTTTTAACTTTCTTGCAACTTCTGGCATTCTTCGATTTGTAGCCTTACTGGTATTACAAGTACAAACAGCAACAATTTTGTTATTTTTATGCTCAACGCTAATAACTTCTTCATTTAAATCAATTGTTCCAGAATCTTTTTGTATATTATCTGCAACTTTTTCCCACAATGTACCAGCACCAAGCTGAGGATAATAAAATTTATCGCACAGAGTTCTAGGAGCATTCTTTTTGAACCATTTACCAAAGAAAGCATAAAAGACTGCTTTAGACATACTAAAGCCTTTTATTCTTTGGCTAGCCCAATCAGAAGAAATTTCATTGCATGGAATTCCCCATAATTTCTCTGTATAGGTCTTAAAAAAAATACTAAATAAACGGTGACCAAACTGATTAGTTACATAGTCTTGAAACGTTTTTGCGTTCTTAATAGGGAAAAATCTTCGCCAGATATAACTTAATACAGATCTAAAGCATGAACCGAAACTCAACCCCTTAATAACATTAAGCGCCTGCAAAGGATAATTGAAAAAATGCTTTTCATAATAAATTCTCGTGAATCTACGTAAAACTTTAAATTCGTTACCCCTACTTTCCTCACCCTGCATAAGATCTAACCACCATTTTTCAATTTTCGGGGATTCAGTTATAAAATGATGAGGACCTATATCAAACTTACAACCATTAAATTCCGTTGTTCTAGAAAGACCTCCAACCACAGAATCTTTTTCTACTATATTTACTTTAAATTTATCTAGTTTTAGTAACTCTGATGCGGCAGTAAGCCCTGCAGGACCTGCCCCAATTATTGTGACATTTTTCTTCTTACTCATGAGTCTCTCTTCTCTCTTCTAAAAATTTCTAAATAAAACTTTAATGATAAAGTAATCAAAAAAGGCTCAATAGGCAACCTTAATCTTGCAAAGCCACACCCCAAAGACAAAAATATAAACAAACCTATAATTGGTAATATCTTACATAATAAACAAAATAAATCTTTACTAAAAAACACTTGTATAATAAAAGAAAAAAAGCCAACTAAAAGAACTAGAAATAAAATAATCTCTAAATAAATTAAAAGTTTTATAAAATTGTTAGTAACATTGGGGGACAAAAATCGTAATAAAACATCCTTAATCGTTCGTTTACCCGAATAATCAGGCAACTTGCCACCAGAATCAATAAACATAAGTTCTGAAGAATATAAAGCAAAACATGTTTTGAACATATTTATAAGAGAATATTTAACCGTTAATAACGGATATTCTTTACAAACCTGCAAAGATAATTTTTCAAGTAAATTACAGCTTTGTATATCATTAAGCTCTTGCTTATTTTTTAAACTGTCATACTTTTGGGTTAATCTGTTTAGTGAACTCATATAAGAAATACAGTTCGCATCAGAATAAACCCGTGCTGCCATATGTTTAAAAAAATGTATTCCAGGCAAAGTATGGAAAAACAAACATCCTGTAAGTAAATAATTCCTTAACAACCAAGAAGAAACTACTAATAACCAACCAGAAAATAGAACTATGCTTGTTTTAATTTTCTGAAAAACATTAAAGCCTGAAAATAATAATAAAATTATAGCTAAAAATATAAATTGATGCCCAACAGGACGCAATAGCGAGGATATACCTAAAAATATACCCGCTAAAAATATTTTAATTAAATTAGAGTTATTTATTTTTTTACAGAAAAAAAGATTAAAACTCGATAAAAAAAATATTAGGAATAAAAGAAAAAACAAAACAAAGAAAGTCTCTGTCATAAAAAGTCCCGAAAATAAGACATAACCCAAGTGCATACTTGATAGAATTGCTGATATTTTAGCTAACAAAATATTTGCAGGAAACAATACTAAAGATAAAATAAAGACTAAAATTGGAATGAAAGATGCAAATAAGATTTGTATCCACAAAGCCAGCTCTTTATTCTCACCAAAAAGTTTATAACAAGTTCCTAAAAATAAAGAATATCCAGGAACCCTATGAAAACTAGGGTCTCCTGGATAATTTGATATTCCGTTACCTTGGGATACTTGCACTGCTACATTGTGATAAACAGTAGAGTCATAATTCCAATAATTATTGTCTTTACTTAAAAAGCAATTAAATATTACTGCTCTTATAGCAAAAGAAAACAGAAACAAAAGCAACAAAAATATTTTATTTTTGCTCCCACCAGTTGCTATTTCACACATTAAAAACCTGTTTACTTAAAAATAACGTTCTCCCATATACGCAACTAAATTTAAGTTTATCAAATTTTAAAGATTAATCAGTTTAATTTTATTTACTGCACAGCATCTGACGGTTTAGGCACGGTAGGCTCAGGAATTGGAGGCTGATTTCCTCTACCACACTGGCACTTACACCCCGTACAGCCTTGCGGGCCACAACACCCACACCCACAATAAACGCTATTTAAGATAGTCTTAAGTATTTCATTACCTCCAGCTAAAGCTTTAACAGCAACATCAGCAATAGCAATTGCTCCGATACCTCTATTTAGTTTAAATCCCATAATTCGAGCACCAGTCACTCTTCCATTCATTGCTATAGCTTTGCATTCATTATCAACAATAAGATATGTTGGATGTTCTTTTTTTAAGATTTTATTACCTCTTGCTTGCTGCAATTTTTCACTTATTGGTTTATCTTCAAAAACTTGTGGTAATAAAGGGTTTCCTCTTAAATCAATTACTAAAAGATTTGGACGTCTTAATATATCAATAGGCAAACAAGTTATATTATTATTACTTAAATCAAGTATTCTTATGTTTTTAAAATAATTTGCAAACCTTAAAGCACCTAAAAAAATTCTTAATTCTGCACATGTTAACTGTGTATTACTAAGATTAATGGACTTACGAAATCCTCCTTTGATTCGACTTTCTCTTTTAAATCTTTTTAGCAAGCCTACTACTTTATTGGCATCTATAATAGAAGAGTTAATTTCACTATTATTATCAAGACGAAGTTGCTCTAAATCCAAAACCAGACCTTCGTGAACACCCGTAATAAGTTCATCAATAGGTTCATCCTGCATAGAACTTAATCCTAAAAACATAAACAGTGAGCAGATAAAGCTCACAATAAGAAACTTTTTCATACAATCCCTTCCCCTTATAAAGATTAACCCTAAATTAGACTCTTTTATTATAAAAGCTATAAAAGCTAAAAAGAAAGTTTTTAGAATTTAAATACCCTAAGCCACCAATTGAAAGATAAAATATATATTAAAGGCTCAATGGGCAAGCGTAGTCGAGCAAAACCTGCAGCCAAAGTAAGAGCTATAAATAAAGTAATAAAAGATAATGTTTTTAATAAAATTATAAAATTTCTTAACATAATAGATTTTAAGACAAAACCCAAAAAACCAATAAGAACCAAAAACATAAAAATAAGCTCTAAATACATAAGAGCAAGTAACCAAACACTCGATATTTTAGGATGTAAGTTAGGATGTAAGTATTGTTCTAGCTTTTGCTTAACATGCAAAAGGGACTTATTATTTACAAAAAGTAGTTCTTCCCCAAATGGCATAAAAATTGTCTTAATAATATTCGTAATACTATGTTTTATAAATAAAACAGGCTCCTGCTTCAGGTAACCAAAAGATAAACCCTCTGCCTGTTTGCATAATTCGATATCGTTTAAATCCCTGCCCAATATAACTTTCTGTTTGTCTATAAGCCTTGTTAAATCATAAGACAACCTATCCCTTGCTTGCGCATAGCCTAAATTATACTTGTGCATAACAACATAGGCTGCAGAATGGTTCAAAAAACGTCCCCCAGGGAGAGTATGAAAGAACAGATAACCTGTCATAATAAAATTTCTTAATAGCCAAGGCGAAACAATAACAAACCAGGACAATAACAATAAAAAACAATTTCTTATTTTGCGTTTTATGGGCATATTAAAAAACATCAAAAGAAAAATAGATAAAAATACTATGTATTGCCCAACAGGCCTAAAATAGGAAGCTAAGCCTAGAAAAATCCCTGCTAAGATTATATTTTTGTTCTTATAAAATAAAATAAGAAAAACTAAAAAAAACAATGTAAACAAGGACTCAGTAATTAATAATCCTGAAAAAAATATAAAACCCAGGTGAATAGCCGTATAAAAAGAAGCAATTTTTGCCAATAAAACTTTATCCGGAAATAAACTAAGAGATAAAAAAAACACTAGAATTGGTATAAAACAAGAAATAAAAATCTGTGCCCATAAAGTTTTTTTGATATCAAAATCAAAAACTTTATAAAATAAGGACAGAAATATCGGATACCCCGGCAACCGATAAAAATTGGGTTTTGTTTCTGTAGATGATATCCCATTACCCAAAACAAGCTGTACAGCAACACCATGGTAAGCAGGAGAATCTGGATTATTATAATTTTCATTCCTACTTGTGAATAGATAAAAAAACAAAGCCCTGGCTACCAAAGATACGAAAAATAAAATAATTAAAAACTTTTTTTGTGATTTGAAGCAACAAACCATGATATCCAATATCTTAAAGATAAAACTATTAAAAACGGCTCTATAGGCAAACGCATTCTACTAAAGCCTCCTGATAAACCAATGACTATAAACAGAGTAATAAAAGGCAAAATTTTAACCCATACACAATATTCAGACCCATTTAATGTAGCCTGAAGCAGGCCTAGAAAAAAGCCCATCAATATAAATATAAAAGTTAATATTTCTAATATTATTATGAATCTCAATGCGATATTATTAGTTTGAGGGAAAAGATATCGCTTAAACATGGTCCAAATAGTATGATCTTTAGAAAAATAATCAGGTGGATTTTTATCGTTATCCAATAAAACAAGTTCCCC
>CAYVQB010000025.1:0-14008 GCA_964453985.1 uncultured Pseudomonadota bacterium | reverse complement strand
AAAAGATTCTGTAAAACAAACTAAAGAGTCTATAAAAGATTATATCAAACAAGAAGCTAGAGACATTGAAGCAAAAGAAGCTGACAAGCTAGCTCTTGCTAAAGCAATCTCAATAGTAGGTTCAGGATCTGTTCAAGGGCTTGATCTATTATCATATCCAATCAAAAGATTCTTAAAAAAGTTTAATACTTTTTCATCAAACGACAAACTCTTATGTAATCAACCAGAGTTTGTAGAAAAGCTAAACCGAGCTTTTAAAAGCAATAATATAGATAAGTCTCGTAAAATCTTATACGAAAAAATAATAGTACAATATCCTGATAACATATCACCCTTTTTTAAGTTCGCATCAGACATAGATAAACAAGAAACTGAACTTACAAATCTTATAAAAGAATTACAAGATTTGATAAATAAAAAAGATGAAATTAAAAATAAGAATCAGTTAGAAAACTTAGAACAGGCTGTCATTAAACTGGATAAAATAAAAACAGATTTTGAAACTTTATATAATATCGCAAACAAACTCTTAGTTAGCTTTTAATTTTTTTTAGGAGAGTTACATGAAATTTAAACTAAAAAAACTTATCTTTTGTCTCACAGTAGCAAGCTGCTACCTCAGTATGGTACAAAGTATAGACAATGCACACTTTTATAAAGCCCCAAATGTTTACGCTTGGCCTAATGCTTGCCGGTTTGATGGTAAAAAACATTATGATGTTTCTGATTGGGAAACTAAGATTGATTTTTCTTATGGATATGGAAGTACCAAAAAAGCCTGGGATTATTCTGGTAAGTCTACCAGTCTTTTGAATACACCTGGAAACCAAAAAATTATTTATATAGACCAAGGAATACCTACAGACCAACTAACAAAAGAATTAAAGCTTTACGGACCTTTTTTAAGAGATGCTAGAAACTATGTTGCAGAACCAGAAAATGCAAATTCAACTCTATGCCAACTTAAATTTGACGGTAAATTTAAGCTTCACGATTATAACTTAAATATAAGACAAAATTTATTCTCAGGACTTTATTTACAACTTCTTGCACCAATCAGACAAGTAACTATAAATAATATCAGCTTCGAAGACCTAAGTAACCCAGAAGAATTAGAGTTCACTAAGACATCTACGATCTGGAAAGAATTTAAAAAAAATGGTCTAAACGAAATTCTAAATAGTTATGATTTTAAAGATTGGGAGACCCCATATTCAAAGACTGCACCTAGCGATATAACATTTCTTGTAGGCTGGCAAGGATATCCAGCATCAAATAAAGAAAAGGGGATAGATATTGGCCTGGAACTTAAATTGGGTTTACTTATGCCAACAGGTTCAGACATAAATCCAAACTACGTATTCTCTGTTCCAACAGGATATAACGGCCACTGGGGTGTTTCTTTTGAGGGACAAGCAATTATTGAATATAAAAAATGGCTTTCTCTTAATCTTAATGTTGGCAGCACATATTTTATTAATACGAAGAAAACTATGCGCTTAAAAACTGATTTAAACCAACAAGGTTTTATAAAGCTTATGAAAGATAATCCTAGCGTAGAAGAGGGTTTACTCTGGCACATGGATTTAAACGCAAAACTTGATCACATTTTCATGGGCTTCTCTGCTTTGGTTGGTTACTCTTTTACTAAAAAAGAAAATAATTATTTATCTGAACTCCCAACTCTTACCAGAGTTTCAGGCACAACTAGAGTACCTGTTTACACAAAAAAAGTTGTAAACTCTGACACAGTAAATCAAGAATGGTACCTGCATACTATACACTTCATGATTGATTACGACTTTAGCGTGCACATGCCAAAATCAAAAGCAGCACCCAGACTAAATTTCTCATATAACTATGTATTCGACGGTAAAAACGCATACAAAAATGATATCTTTGGTGGCGGCCTAGGCCTTGATGTCAGATGGGCTTTTTAAGTATTTAAGTTTTTAATATTTTTTTAGGAGAAAGTAATGAAGCTAAACCTCAAAAAAATATCTTACTGTCTTTATACAGCAAGTTTTTTTTTAAGCCACCTTTCAGCAAATAATCCAAACTTCTATAAGGCACCAAACTTATACAGTAGAAGCACAAGCTGTAGATTTGATAACGAAGAACATTACAATGTAAAAACAGGTTATACAAAATTAGATATTACTTATAGTTACGGTAGCACAAGAAGCGCATGGAAGCATTCAGGAGGCTCAACAAGTCTTTTAAACACAACTGGCAATCAAAACATGCTGTATCTATTTGAAAATGTAAAAAAACTTCCAAGCATAGACGACTTTACGACTTTTTTGGGTGCAGCACAAATTAACCATTCAAAGACCAACAATACTTTTGGTCAACTAGAATTTGGTGGTAAATTTACAGTTCATGATCTTGAGATAAACCTAAGACAAAATCTAACCTCAGGGTTCTTTGCAGAATTAATAGTTCCATTAAAAAAAGTAGAAGTTAAAAATATACACTATATTGATAAATCTCCAGAAGCCGGACTTTTTAGTCAAAACACGTGGGAATGGAAACAGTTCAAAAATAATCTTAACGCTATCTTAAATAATTTTGGTCTACGAGATTATAATACACCATACTCTGCATCAGATATGGGTGACCTAAATGCAATTATTGGTTGGCATGACTTTCTTACACAAGACAAAGATAATGATGTACAAACAAGTCTTGAGTTAAAAGCTGGTGTAATATGTCCAACAGGACATGATGGAGATTCTAGTTGGATATTTGATCCCTCAACAGGACACAATAACCACTGGGGTATAAATTTTTTAGGGGAATTATCTTTAACATATAAAGATTGGTTAACCTTTAATTTACATGCAAGCACAAATTTCTTTTTCGATAAAACAAAAACTAAAAACATGAAAACCTTCAACAAACAAAATGGTCCAATAAAACTTGGTCAAGGTAATGCTAAAGAAGAAAAAGGTTTATTCTGGCATGTTGGACTTGATGCAAAAGCTGATCACTTTATTGAAGGTCTTTCTGCATGGATAGGTTACTCTTATAACAGACAAGAAGCCGACTTTTTATGGCCAGAAGATACTTTTTATTTTAATAGCACAACTGTTAATAATGACACAGCTTTAGCTGCAAGTTATGTAAATGTATTACATTTGATGCTTGACTATGACTTTAGTGTTCATATGCAAAACTCAATATGGGCACCTCTATTAAGTGCCTTTTATAACTATCCATTTAGTGGACGTAATATTTTTAAAACAGCTACTATTGGTGCAGGATTAGGTTTTGATATCAGATGGAATTTTTAAAAATTTAATTTAAAAAATTTAATTTTATTGGAGATTAATGATGAGAAATAAAAAGTCTTTTATCTTGCTTGCTGCATGCATAAGTTTTTTTTACTCTTTACAACCAACAGAACAAATTGGCCAAGACAGCACAAACACTGACTTTCAAGAAGATATTTCAGTAAAAGCTTTTGATCGATATGACGGTACTTTTTATGTCGGCACAGCTGCTGCCAACGGCGATTACTCTATTGCTAAAGCTGGCAGAACCGCAACTGTCTTTACAGGTATTTCAACAGAAGCTGGGGCACAAGGTAAAATTGATTACATGGCTTTATGTAATTACGGTGGCAATGGAACAACTTATTTACCATTTAATCTAAATGGATCCAACGAACTACGCTTTATAAAATTAAGCGATAATTCTATTCCCGGTAACATGACAAAACCATCAGGAACTGTAGCTTCTGGTAACATCTGCGATGCAAATGGACAACCTGCATATACTGCAAATCCCTACACGAACCTAGCAGGAGGTTCAACTACTGATGGCTCTAAAACCTATGTTTTTTTAAGAGTAAATGGTAGCGGAGGACTTAATGTAGGGCAATCAGGAATACTTGCCTACGAAATTGAAACCGGAGATACTGTTACAAAAATCGCAAAAACTAATGGTAACGCAGCAAAGCTTGATAACAAAAAAGGGCTAATAGCTGGTGATGGAAACTTTCTAAGACCTGGAAGCACCAGTGCTGAACTAAATGTAAAACCTATTATTTCTGATATGTATTGGGACACAACACTTGGAACACTTTTTATTTCTACAAATAGTGCAGTACCCAAACAAACTGATAATCGAGTTATGGCTATAACCAAACTTAAAATAAATGGTGGAATTTTAGCTCTTTCCGACCTACTCCCATTTGATTCCACAATACCCGCTAACTCCGTTAATCCTGCTCAAAATGATTTAACAACAATTTTTGCAGGTAGATCTTCAACAGCTACAGTTGTCACCCCAAGAATTTTTAAAATCCGTACCATGCACACAAGTACAAATAAAACTTATTTAATTGTTAATGGGGCTATTGGCATTGAGGGCACAGTAGAAAATAAATTTCATGCTTTACGATATAATTCCTCTTCAGGACATATTGTTGCGAATGATGAAGACGGAACAACATTAGTTGACGGCTTTGTTATACACACGGATACTGTTGCCAACAAATCGCTTGACGGATTAAATACAGACTCTCTAGTAATCGGCGGCGAAGATGCACCGTGGCAGGCTGGGGCTAACCTCTCTGCTTCAGACATGGAAGTTATTGGCGATACTGTTTATGTTTCATTTGCAGGTGCAAATAGAGATGGAGATAATGATCCTGGAATATGGTCATCACAAGCACTCTTTGATAATGATGGCGTAATAATTGGTTGGACAAAATGGGAAAGAGTTTTTAGGTCAGAAAACAGTGATAATAAAGACAAGGCTAAATTCTTTGCAGTCGATGCAACAAACGCAAAACTCTGGCAAGTAAATAATGATAACGGTAGTAATCCAACAGTTGTAAGAAGAATGCAATGGCTAACTAGCGATTTTGGCACAGCTGCTTTATCAACAAAACTAACTAGTAGTTTGAGTGATGGTTGCACTTGTGTTTTAGATTTACCAAAGAAAACTCCAGGGTTAGGGATTCCAGCAGGAGCTAATAAAGATAATTCATTTGCACTTTTTGGTGGCATTGAAAAAATAGTTTTTGCAAGAACAAAAAAAGAGAATTTGAACGAAGTTATTATTAACTTTAGTGATGAAAATTACAACCTAACAACTTTGTCTGGCGCAGGAGTTGTTAGATGTCTTGGATATTCAAGAAATAAAACAGATAATACTCGTGGATATTTTCTTGCAGGAACTAATAACGGGCTTTATGTTTTTGCAAGTTCAACTAAAACAGGTTTTAATGGTAGCACTGGACTTACAGATTTAAACTCTGCACCGTTTGATACTTTTACCTGGCAGCGTATGGCTGAAAGTACAATTACTGGAGGCATAAGCGCAATAGAAAGTGATGGTGAATATCTATACGCAATAGAACAAGATATCAATTCTATAAATTCGATAACTTCAAGGCTCTGGAGAATAGAAATTGGCAATACTTATAATGCTAATGCCCCAATAGAAATAGCAAAATCAGATTCAGGAGATCTTCCTGAAAATTCAATATTTACAGGAATTAAAATTATCACCGATGTAACGGGCACAGAAGGACAAGCTCGCGGAATACTTTGTACAAATTCAGGTATTTATAGATCACCAGCTTTTTTATCTGTTACAGCACTAACTGACGATTGGCAAGCCATAGATGAAACAAATGCATACTATGCACTCTTTAGTCCAAAAAGAGTTCCAACAACCGTTGCCCCATATGATGGCACAGCTCACAAAGTTTTAGGCATAGCATTTGCAGATGACGGGACAACATATTATCAACAAAGTGATTTTTTGCAATTCAATTCTAATAATGCTATGAATGCAACAACAGAACCAGCTGATGCAGCTTACACAAATAAAGATATGGCAACAGGAACAGATAAACTTGAATACTTAGATAGATCTTTATATCTTTATAGCGACGGTGGACGCAGACTTTATACAAGATTCAGTGCATCTGATGGAAATTATAATAGCTTGCAACTTTTGCCATATAGCGCAAATGAATGGAACATGATCGCTCCATCAAAAATTAGCGACCTTTCCGATGTTACAAGAATACACTGGATAGAAAATATCTCTGGATTAGGTATAATCTTGTGTGGAACTGATACAGGAGTTATTGCATTACAATGAAAAAAAGTGTCTCTAAATTTATAGAAGAAATAAAAACAGCGTTATCACCTAAAACAACTAATGCCCAACAAGAAGCATGGTGGATACTGCAAGAATTAACAAAAAAAAGTGACGCTGAACTAATAACTTGTGATCATCTAGAACTTACCAAAGGGCAGGAAGAAATTCTTGCCCTTTGGATAAAAGAAAGAGTTCAAGAAGATAAGCCGTTACAATATATTTTCGGACACATACCATTTTGTAATTTAGACGTATTAGTAAAAGAGCCAATACTAATACCAAGACCAGAAACAGAAGAATGGACAAACTGGTTAATAGAAAAAATAAAAAAACTTGATCAAGATGCACAAAAAATTAAAATCTTAGATATGTGTACCGGAAGTGGGTGTATAGCGTTGGCATTAGGCCAAGAATTACCAAATGCACAAATTACCGGAGCAGATATAAATCCAAAAGCTATAGAACTATCTAATGGAAACAAAGTACATAATAAGATTAATAACGTTAATTTTATAAAATCTAACCTTTACAAGAATATAAAAGAAGATAAGTTTGACATTATAGTTAGCAACCCTCCATATATAAGTAAAAAAGACTGGCAAGACCTAAATCCAACAGTCAGAAATTGGGAAGATGAAAGAGCCTTGGTTGCAAAAGATAATGGCTATTTGGCTCTTGAAGAGATTATAAAAGGGGCAAAAGATTACTTAATAGAGAATGAGCAGCTAAAAGCACTAAGAATACCCCAAATTGTGCTCGAATTTGGTCAAAGCCAAGAAAATAAGATTAAAACCATACTTGAGAGCCATAATTTCAAAAACATTGAAATATGGCAAGATTTGAACAGTATTCATAGATGGGCAAGCGCCACCCTTTGACTTTTTGGCCGAATTCAAATATCTTAATGAAACAGAAAGAATGCTATATTTCAGCATAAAATTACAGAAAGTATTCTTATTATCATAACGTGTTCGCTATAATTAGCTTTAGCAAACTTATTAAGTAAGAAATTAACAAAAATTAATAAAATGAGAGGCTTGGCTTTATGTTTATAAGAAAAAACGCTTATTTTAAATTTTTATTCGGAACTGTTGCAGTAACAGCAGTTGCTATTTCCTGGCTAAGCTCAAGCAACAATTTGAGCACAATTAAAAAAGAAATTTCTATACAAGCTTTTGATATCGTAAAAGATGCAAGAGCAAATATTAATGAAAAATTAAACCAAAAACATAAACCTTATCTAATTCGTAACAAATTTAAATTCGATAAGGATAATAAGCCTTTAAGCTCTACTTTAAAATCTTATTATCCAGGGTACAGAGAAGCTTGTGATTTTAAAGAAAAACACTACCAAACAGATTCAAATCTAAATATAGATAGAACCGAGATATTCGTTTACAGAAGTAGCGATAAAAATCAAATCCTTCAATTCGACCCAAAACACAGAAGTAAAAAAACATATCATAAGTTTGAAAACGTCCAAACCGCATAAAATAGTTAAATAAAAAAAGGGGACCGTAATGAATAACTATATGTGCACAATCTGCGGCTTTATATACAATGAAGAAACCGCAAAACAGAGCGTAGAAGGTAATGCCATTAACTTTGAAGACATTATTGATAGTGACGTTATCGATGAGGCATGGAAATGTCCAAATTGTGGTGCAAAAAAAAGATTCTTTGAAAAAATTAATCCAGGCAACAAAATAATTAATAACGATAAAGGGTTTGAATAACATGGAAAACAATGACAAAACTAACAAAAAAAGTAGATTCGGGTCTTTATTAAAAAATGTTTTTTACCTGTTATTAATTCTTCAATTTGCTCCATCAATCATATCAAATCTCAAAAAACATATATCTGAAGCAATGGTTCCAAGTACTGAGGTTGCATTACTAGAAGTAAAAGGCTTAATAGATAACTCATCCTTTTACGTAAGTAAAATTCATGAATACTTAAAAGATCCTAATATAAAAGGGATGCTTTTAAAAATAGAATCTCCTGGCGGCCTACCCGCAAGTAGCCAAGCAATTTTTAACGAATTAAAGCTTTTTAAAGAAGAAAAACCTATTGTTGCGTTAATAGAAAACGTTGGCGCCTCTGGTGGTTACTACGTAGCTTGTGCTAGTGATCATATTATTGCAAACCCTTCTTCCTTAGTTGGTAGCATTGGTGGCTACATGCAACTGCCAAATGTAAAAGGCTTAATAAACGATTGGCATATAAAATTTAATTATATTCAAAGCGGTAAATTCAAAACTGCAGGAAGCCCATTAAAAGATCAAACGCCAGAAGAGCTAGAATATTTGCAAGGTCTTTCTGATAACAATTACAAACGTTTTGTAGAAGATGTTGCTGCAAGTAGAAACCTTGATATTAAACAACAAGATATTTGGGCCAATGGCAAAGTATTCACAGGTGATCAGGCTATAAAAATAAAATTAATAGACGAAATTGGTTCACAACAAGCTGCTATCAATAAAATAAAAGAACTTGCCAAAATTGATACTGAAATCAAATTCATTAAGCCTGCAAAGCCTTCAGCTTTTGCAAAACTCTTTGGACAAGAAGAGGGAGATGTTCAGGTTTCTAACTATTCAGAAACTACTGCTACATTTTTAAGCGAGGTTTATAATAAATTCTGGAATAAACAAACAACACCGCTAAACTAAAGCACAAGAGCACACCCTTTGGGATCGCTCTGAGCTTACTCATAACGTTACTCCTTGTTTTCAGATAACCCCAAGCCTAGGATCTCTATTTTACGATATAAAGTACTACGACTTATTCCAAGAAGCTTAGAGGCCTGAAGGTAATTTTGTTTAGTCTCTTCTAAAACAAGAGTAATAAGAATCTTTTCAATCTCTTGCATTATAACAGGATAAATATTACCTTTTTCATTTCGGCCAAAGCTGCAAATCATTTCCTTCAAATCTCTCTTTAAGAGCTCGTGCAAAGAAAGCGACATAGAAACCCACCCCTTTAAATGTTTTTTCTTGTGAAATGCTTAAAATAAAAAAGATCAAATAAACAAAAGGTTGACCCATTTTTGTAAGCGAAATCAATATTGTATATCATTTGATGTAGTTTCTGTAGTTCGGATGGGGAAAAATTCTTCCAATCTTTCTGAATAAAAGTAAAAGGCAATCGATAACTTACAGATCTTGCCGCCGTAAAATTGTTATTTTTTAAGAATTTTACAACATAAAAGGCTTTCCATATTTGTTCTGACCAAAAAGCCACCCAAAACATCTCAGAGTAATCTTGATGGATTTGTTCCCAAACCTTAAAAAAAGCTCTAGTTTGTCGTGTAAAAAAATAACCAGAAAGAGCGTATAACGAGGGCTGAACGTCTAATAAAATAGACGCTAAATAATCATAAGAATCATCAACAAACTTTGTATTAGTTAGCTCTAAATGCTGTAAAAGCATGCAACAAGCATCAGGAGTTAATGTTTTGGATTCTCTAAAAAATTTATCAACTAAACTTTGTTTCTTTAAGTTTAAATCTTGTTCACAAATTTTTAAAATATTATCGAACTCTTTTTTGTCTATTTTATCTTCTAATTCTATAATATCTATATTTTTCAAAAAGGTCTTTGCTCTTACGGGAAGTTTTTCGTCATTTAAAAAGAAAGCAACAAAGTTTGGGCCTTTATATTCTGTTAAAAATTTTAATAGCTCTAAATCTTTTTTATCTTTTGCTGTTACCTTTAGTTCTCCAAGCCAGTAGAAACTGTTTTGTCCTAGAAAACTTTGCTGTAAACCACCATAAATTTCTTTTCGCTCAACTTGGTTAATTATTAAACTTTGATATTGTACATCTATAAGCTTTTGATTCTTCAAATAATCTATTATTTTGTTACAAAACAAAAATGGATAACTAGAGCCTTTAAGACACAAGACTCGCTTAGTTTTAAAAAAATCTTTATCTTTAATTTGTTTTAAAAATTCTGCAAATACCATATTTAATCTATAATTTTTAATTATTTAATAAAATATTTTCTGAAATACTGTTCTACTTTGGGGACAGATCTTCTGAGTAAATTAGTATACTCATAATCCAAAAAACCTGAATTTAGTATAGGATTTTTAGGCTTACTTAACAATGTAAAAAAAGAAAAAGACTTGCTTGCTAATAATTTATTATTAACATCGAAGAGGGAACAATCAAGCTCAAGCGTAATATTTTGATCATATAATAAAAGATCTGGTGAAATAAACTTCTGAACAGGCTCTAATCTTTTTATCTTAACTTTAAAAACAAAAGCATTTTTTGTGCTATTTGAATGCCTGTAACCTACTCTAGCAAAGTAGTTATAAATAGATTTGTAAACAAGATTGGAAACATTCTGAAATACCAAAGAATTTTCTGGCATTTGAATAAAAACAGGAGTTTTAACTTTTTGTGCTACTATGTTATGAGAAAAATTCTTGTAGGCACATGAGTTAACAAAAATGAGACCAATAATGGTAAATATTAATTTAGAAAATTTAAACATAATCTTATGGGTTATTTACCCAAACGACTAGCTAAACTAAACAAGGGTTGCTTTTGTATTCTATTATTACTTGTACTATTAATATTCTTATTAGAAAAATGTTCAGCTTTTCTTTTTTCATTTAAGCCATCAAAAACATTGAAAACCTTACTAACACCCTCTATGGCCAGCTTTTTAAGATCATCAAATTGCTGCCAATTTAAAGGTGTTTTTTCTGCAGTACCCTGAACTTCTATAAGTTTACCGGACTTGGTAAGAATAAAATTGAAATCAGAATCAGCTTGGCTATCTTCAAAAAAACATAAATCTAACAATAACTCATCTTTAACATAACCAAGAGATATAGCAGCTACTTCTTCTGTTATAATCTTGCTTTTAATAATTTCTGATTTAAGCCAACGTCTTTGAGCAACATGCAACGCTAAGCTGGCAGCAGTAACACTTGCAACACGGGTACCTCCATCAGCTTGAAGAACATCACAATCTATAGTAATTGTTTTTTCCCCCAAAAGAGAAAAGTCTACTACTGTCCTTAAAGATCGGCCAATAAGCCTGGAAATCTCTACGCTACGAGGATTTCTGAAGTGTTGGCTAGATTCTCTATTAGTTCTTCTTTTTGTAGCACACGGAAGCATTGCATACTCAGCAGTCAACCAGCCGGTTTTTTTTCCACGTAAAAAACGAGGGACGCCATCCTGCAAAGTAACCGAAGCTAAAACTTTTGTTTTTCCCATACAAAGTAAAACAGAAGCGCTGGCATAACCAACATAATCATAATTTACGGTGATAGGGCGAATATCATTATTCGCCCTATCATTTTCTCTTTCAAAAGACATTTTTATATTTTCTCTTTTTAGTTTTTATCTCTGGCGATATCGGGAGCAATTAAATATGCTCGACCTGTTTCTCTGTCATAGTCTACAACTTTGACTTTTAACGGATCACCAACTTTAAATAACTGGTCCATATTTCTTTGTTTACTTGGATCTATTTTAGAGATATGAACAAGACCATCTTTACCTGGTACAAGTTCGACGAACATGCCAAATTCAACAATTCGTCTAATAATACCATTAAAAACAGCTCCTACTTCTATATTTCCAGCAAGAATCTCTATCCATTTAACGGCCTTATCAGCATCCTCGGAACTCTTGGCATAAACCATGACTCTACCGCTATCTTCGATATCAATTTGTGTATCGGTTTGAGCAATAATGTCTTTAATAGTTTTACCGCCAGGCCCAATAATAGCACCAATTTTATCGGTAGGAATAGTGAAAGAAAATACCCTAGGAGCAAGGCTTGAAACTTCTTTACGAGGAGCTATCATAACCTTATTCATCTCATCTAAGATATGTAAACGGCCTTCTTTAGCCTGATTTAACGCATCAGCCAATAATTCCTTTGTAAGACCTGCTTTATCTTTAATATCCATCTGAACAGCCATGATACCATTCTTTGTTCCGGTAACTTTAAAGTCCATCAAACCGAAAGCATCTTCTGCGCCTAAGATATCAGATAAAACATAGAATTTTCCGGCTGAGTCTCTCATCAAACCCATTGCAATACCACTTACCATATCTTTAACAGGAACACCTGCATCCATCAATGCCATAGTAGTAGAACAAACAGTTGCCATTGAAGAAGAACCATTAGATTCTAAAACATCTACAACTGAACGGATTGTATAAGGAAATTCAGCTTGATCAGGCAAAACATTTTTGAATGAAAATTCAGCCAAATAACCATGCCCAATTTCTCTACGACTTACAGAGCGCATCATTCTAACTTCACCTGTAGAAAACGGTGGAAAGTTGTAATGCAACATGAATTCTTTTTTTTCTTCGTCACCGATTAATGGCTCTATTCGTTGTCCATCTTGAGCAGTTCCTAAGGTAACACTAGCTAAAGCTTGTGTTTCACCTCTAGTGAAAACAGAGGATCCGTGTACACATGGCAACACTGAAACTTCTGTTGATATTGGACGAACTTGTCTAAAGTCACGCTTATCAATTCTATAACCATTTTTGCTAATAGCATCAGGTAAAACTTCTTTAACTATAGAGCCAAATAAGAAAAGTATTATAGATTTGCTAATAGCGTCTGACTTAATATCTTTTTCAAAATGACTAATTAAATCAGAACGAAGCTTATCCATGAAGATACCACGTTCTGACTTTTTATCAGTAAAAAAACCTTCTGCAAGATTAGAAGGCAAAGCGTTTTTAATTTTTTCTTTCCAAGAAGCCCAATCGATAGATTGTTTAGGCTCAACTTTTTTAACCCCAAGTTCTTTTTGAATTTCAAGCTGCCACTCAACTTGTTCTTTTATAAGTACTTGAGCTTGAAAAAGCAAATCAACCAAATCTTCTTCCGACATATTATCAGAGTAGCCTTCTACCATGCATATACCGTCGATTGTTCCTGCAATGATTAAACTAGTTTTTGTATTTTTAATTTCTGGATAACCAACATTAAACTTCCATTTTCCGTCAATTTTGCTCGCTTGAACGGCGCCAATTGGACCTAAAAATGGTATTTTTGATATAGTCAAAGCTATGGAAGAACCCAAAAGAGCTAATATATTTGTAGGGAACTTACCATCAGAAGAATAAACAGTAGATTGCAACTGAACTTCATTAAAATAATATGCTGGAAATAATGGACGAAGAGGTCTATCAATAAGACGTGAAGTCAAAACTTCTTTATCTGACAATCTACCTTCTCTTTTTATGTAGCCACCAGGAAATTTTCCTGCAGCAGATGTTTTTTCTCTATATTCAACAATCATAGGAAAAAAACCCATAAAATCTTTAGCTTCTTTACTTGCAACAGCTGTCGATAAAACAATATTATCACCAAGTTTAAGCCAGGCGGCCCCATCTGCTTGACGAGCATACTTTCCTACCTCTAGCTCTAAACCTAGTTGAGAAAATTTAAACGTTTTTTGCATTTTATACCTTACTAATCAATAAGCAAAAATCAAACAGCCGTACAATTGGTCAGTTCTTTTCTAGCTTATTTCTTTTTTAAAAAACCTTGTACGAAATTAAATTTCTCTTTATTATTTTTCTTGAGATAATTTAAAAGAGATCTTCTTTTTCCCACTATTTTAACTAATCCGAATCTTGAATGTTTATCTTTTGGGAAAAGCTTCAAGTGAGCAGCTATTTGTACAATTCTTTCGGACAATATACCGATTTGTGCTTCAGAAGAACCTGTGTCATTTTCTGTTCTAGCAAATCGCTTTATAACTTCACTCTTACGTTCTTTACTTAACATTGGAATAAAACTCCACACAAAATAATAATTAAAAAAATAACAATTAAATGGTAGGCACGAGCGGATTCGAACCGCTGACCCTTGCTACGTCAAAGCAATG
>CAYVQB010000024.1:0-14128 GCA_964453985.1 uncultured Pseudomonadota bacterium | reverse complement strand
GGAGAATCCTCCAAAGCCAAAACAGTTCTCCAGCTAGATCCTCTATCCTTACTTATGTCTAAAACAAGCTTACTACGATCTCCAATTTGAGTGTTTATTACTCCATCTGGAAGCTCATTACGTACAACTAAAATGTCACCATTATTTAATCGCACAGAATCTAAACCAGAACCGCAGTCTCCGCCAGCATTCATCAAAGACAATTCTGACTCTACAGGTAACCAAGTTCTACCAAAGTTTTGAGAAACAGAAGAAATAAGATACTTAGTTGCTTTGCCCCTACAAATAATCTTAATATATTTTTTGTCTCTCTTATTTTTTCCATTAAAAAAAATTGTTGGCTGAATAATACCTGTACGATTCAAAAGTGGGTATTTCAAACTTTTATCTTTTTCTATTCTTTCATTACCTATAATATTATGTGGCGTACTTATTCGCTTAGATTCAACAGAAGATATTTTTGATGAATTAGGATAAAAATTAAATCTTTCGATAGAAACTTCCCAATTAATTAATCCTTCTACAGATGAACCACATAAAATAGTATTACCATTCAAACGAAGAGGTTTACACCTTGTAGGTCCAACAGCTCCACCATATCTAGATAAATCTTCAGCTTCAGACCAAGTCATACCACCATCAAAAGATCTTTTTAAATAACCCTTCCATAATACTGGAGACTTACCAATCTTAAAGAATAGTAACGTTGTTTTTTCATCAAATTTAAATAAAACAGGATTATAGCAAGCCCTGTTTTCCTGCCCAGGTATTTCATTAGAATCAGCAACAATAAAAGGATCTTCCCAAATCCACGTATCATCACCATTTCTATATCCATGAGATAGCCAAATCTTAACATCTGGTTGACCTTCACCTGTTCCACCAAAATATGCAGTAATTAAATGATCCTTAGATACTTCTGCAATTGTTGCAGCATGAACACTTTTATTAGTTTCAGGAGTTGAAATAACAGGTAACAATTGCTCCGATAAAATCACATTCCTATTAAAATCAATGTTTGAAAAAATTGCAGAAACAAATAAACCTGCAAAAACATAATAAAACATTAAAATTTTTGTTTTATTTTTTGATAAAAGCATAAAACATTCCTTTCAATTTCTTTTAATCATAACCATAAAATCTAGAGCTAATAATACTATTTTACTACTTTTAAACACCCTAAACAAAGGCCAAAATACGCGCAAAAGTGCGCCCAAATAAGCAATAAATTCAAACTGTAATAAGCGACCTGATGGCATAAAGGTAATTTTTCTGGTATATTTTTGAATACTATGAAAAAAGCAGAACTAAAAACATATAAAAAACTATCTACAGAATTCTACGATCTAGAACTCACTGATCATCCAAATACAGCTAAAGTTTTAGACTTTTATATGGATTATGCGATCAAAGCAAGAGGTCCTATCTTAGAACCAATGTGTGGAACAGGACGATTCCTTATTCCAATGTTACAAAAAGGTCTAGAGATTGAAGGTTTTGATGCATCAAGCCATATGCTAAATGCCTTAGAACAAAAGCATGCCAAAATTAGCACCCTAAAAGCTCCTGTTTGGCAACAATTTGTAGAAGATTTTGAGAGCAAAAAACAGTACAAATTAATTTTTATACCATTTGGCTCATGGGGCTTGATAACCAACATCGGTAATTCAAAAAAGTGCTTAGAAAAAATGTACGATAACTTAGCACCTGACGGTAAATTTGTTATAGAGATAGAAACGATAACATCTTTGCCAGAGCCATGTAATATTTGGTGTTACGGCTCACATACAAGAGATGATGGATCAAGGTTAAACATTAGCACTTTTGCTTCATACAACTCGCAAACACAAATGTTTTCATCTATATGTGAATATAAATCGTTTAAAGAGAACAGACTTGAAGTAACTGAGTCTGAAAATTTTGAACAATATCTTTATCGCTTTGACGAAATGGACCAACTACTTCAAGATTCTGGATTCACTAAGTTTAAAAAATATATTGATTACTCAAAATCACCGGCAACAGATTCAAAAGCACCTATAATTATTTATGAATGCACTAAACAGTTATAAGACAAAGCAATCTAATTAGCTTTTACCGCTATATATTTGAGGCTTGAAATAGAAAGAGAGGGATCATCAAACTTTTTCTCGTTAACCCCAAGGTCTTCATCTAAAATTTTTATTTCAAATCCTACTTTTATTAATTTTTCTATATAATCTTCTTTTAGCAGTGCTCCTAGCACACAAGTCCCTAACATTTTATTATCAGTTCTTTGTTTTTCAGAAAGAGCTTTAAGAAGTACTATATCAGAAACATACATTAACCCACCAGGCTTAAGAACCCTATACGCCTGCTTAAACGCTGCCTCTTTGTTTGTGGTTAAACTAAGAACACAATTGCTAATAATGATATCAATCGTTTCACTATCAACAGGTAAATTCTCAATATCGCCTAACCTAAACTCAACATTTTTGTAGCCATACTTTACAGCATTTAAGGTTGCTTTCTCTATCATCGCTGGTGTCATATCAACACCTATTACGATTCCTTGATCTCCAACTTTCTGTGCAGCCAAAAAGCAATCCAATCCACCTCCAGAACCTAAATCTAATATAGTTTGACCAGGCTTAATTTCACCTAAATTAATTGGATTCCCGCACCCAAGACCCAAATTTGCATCCGCCAATTCTTCAAGCTCTTTTTTTGTATAACCAATTTCTCCTGATACCTTTACCCTATTATTACATGTTTTTCCGCCAAAGCTGCAGTTACTATTATTTTGTGCAACCTTCTCATAACTTTTTTTTATTTTTTCTTTTAAGTTTTTCAAGTTGTGTTGTTTTTTTGATATCACGTTACTTCCTTTTTGATTTCAACTATTTAACAATAGCGATGATCGTCTCCAAAGCTATTAAAATAATAACAACAAGGCTCAAAAACTCTTCGTGAATAATATCCAAACGGTCCTGGTATACATTGTAAAATTCTTTTATAATGTCCATTTTCTCTTTTATAGAACCACGCCATTCAGGTATAGCCAACTGCTTTGTAATAATAGAATAAAGATGAGAAAAATAACTATCTCCAACTATTTTAATACTGTTTTCTAAACGTTCTGTAATAACAGAGATATCAACCTGTAAGGTAATTAATTGTGAAACGGGTAAATCTACAGCCTCACCCAAGAACGGGATGTAAGCTTTCCAAGGAACTTTGTATGATTTTTGTTTGTAATAATAGGTAAGTTTTTCGTCCAATAACCTATCAAAATATTGTAACTCTAACTGTTGGATATTAGCAAAACCAAAAAACTCTAAAGATTCAAAGTATTCATTATCATAAATAAACGATGCTTCACTATCTATAATGATCATATCATTACCTGAATAACCTGTGGTTGCTGCTAAAATTTCTTTTTTTTGATATTCAGAAAGCGTTTGTGTTTCAAGACGTAATAAAGAAGCTATTGTATTGCCATATTTATCTTTAAATTCCTGAGGATTCACACCTTCAACAGGATTAACTTGAACTGTGTAATAAAAATTATCAAGATTAAAAAAGCGAGGTTTTTTGATTGCAGGCAAAAGCAATTCAAAAACCTGTTTGGCATCTTTTTTACTAATTTGATCAAAGTCATCTTTTATATCTATAAGCTTTGATTTTAATTCTTCAAAAGAACTATCAAATGGTATTTTATAACAAAAAGACAGGACACCAAAAGCATGTATATCACTTGAAATACAATACTTAGAATCTTTCAAGCTAAAATTCAAAGGTATATGATAATCTTTGAAATATGGAGAAAGTGGCACCGATCTAACTTTTACCAAAGATTTTTGTTTAATTTCGCTAAGATGAATCTCATCACCAATATCAAAAGCATAAAAAAGTATTATATTACCATCCATAATCACCCTCTTTTTTTAAAACTTCTTGTATATAAAAGCTTTTACACCCGGCTTTTTGGCCAGATTCAACATCTAGCATTTTATCCCCAAACATTAAAGATTGCGATAAATCTATATTAAACTCCTTTGCAGCCTCAAAGAATAACCCTGCTTGCGGTTTGCGGCAATCACATTTTTTTAAATATTTATCAAATATAGCCTGATCCGGATGGTGAGGGCAATAATAAAATTTTTCAAAAGTTACAAGTTCTTTTTCAAAAAGAGTTTTTAAGTTTTTATGGGTACTTTGCACAAAAGATTCATCAAAATAACCACGTGCAACACCTGATTGATTTGTGATAACAAAAAGCCTGTACCCAGCGTTTTGTAAAGAATGACACAAGTTTATAATACCTGGGATTAATTCTATCTGGTCTAAACGTGATAGGTAATTTACATCTTTTATTATCGTCCCATCCCGGTCAAAAAATGCTGCCTTTATTTTACTCATATAACTTCCTGTAAGAATCTAAAAATTTAAATGCCATATCCCGCGCAGGCACTGAATAACCAACATTTTCTACTAAAACAATCATAGTTAGAGGGGGAAAATCTTTGTATTGAAAGTAGCAGGATAACCAAGCATGTTCAAGCTGGTTTTTATTTACTCTTTTCCTACCCAAGCTACTAGTTTGAGCTGTTCCTGTTTTTGCATGAATTACAAAGTCCTTCAGGCTATTTAATTTTTTAGCAGAACCTATCAAAACCGTCTGCCTTGTTGCCTGTCTTAAAAAGTCTAATGTCTTCTGTGATATCTCAAGATCTTTTTTTTCTATTGGTGTATCCAACAAAATCCTAGGGTTTACTAAGTACCCTGTAAAAATAGAAGAAAACATCTTAACCATCTGTAAAGGCGTCACAAGATTATAGCTTTGACCAATCGACGCAGAAAAAGTCTCGCCAGGCCACCAAGGCTCATTTTTCATGGCAACTTTCCATTCATAACTAGGAATTAATCCCGGCTTTTCTGGCAATAAAAAGCCAGTCCTTGAACCCAGGCCTAAACGATATGCATACTCGGCCAAGGTATTTATTTTTATCTTTTGTGCAATCTCAAAACACGGAATATTACATGAGTAGGCAACAGCCGTTTGCAGGTCTATTTTTCCATGCCCCCAGTGCCTTATACAGTGATATTTCCTGCCTCCAAACTGAACAAAACCTTTACACTTAAACTCTGTATCACATTCTATAATTCCTTCTTCAAGTCCTGCGGTAAACGTTACCAATTTATATAAAGATGCAGGAGGATAAACGGCATTTGTAACGCGATTTAATAATGGATTATTATAAGATAGTTTGCCTACCCAATCCTGTTGACTTATAGGCGCTAAAAAAACATTTGGATCAAAGTTTGGGTAAGATAAAAAAACTTTCAAGTCTCCAGTTGCAGGGTCCATAATTATAAAGGCTCCACTTTGATCTGGAGCAAAGAGCTTTTCTGCAATTTTTTGTAAATTATAATCTAATGTTAAAGCAATATCTTTTCCGGCTTTTGCATCTTGTGTATCTTTTTGAAAAAGCTTTTTACCTTTAGAATTTATTACATTCAAGATATAACCAGATTCACCTTTTAAATCATCTTGAAATATCTTTTCTAATCCAGAAAGGCCCATCTTTGTATAATCATCGTAATCTCTACCTAGGTAGCCTACAATATGGCTTGCCATATTTTTATATGGATAAATTCTTTTAAAGCTATTTTTTATTACAAGATTAGAGGAGTTTGCACATTGCTCGCTCACTTTACATAGTTGTTCAAAACTTATATCCGACTTTAAAAGCATTCTTCTTGAACGTAAAGAAACAGATCTTAACATGTTTATTTTTGCTTCTTTGGTAAAATCAATATCTAAAACAGCTTCTACTTTTTTTAAGAAATCTTGCTGTACGGTATTCCAGCAACCGGTGCCATGCCAATACAAATCAAAGACGGGCCTATTTGCTGCTAATAAAACACCGTTACAATCAAGTAGATTGCCTCTTAAAGGCAGAATCACTTCTGTTCTTAAATAGTTTCTTTCGCCTAAAGCACAGAAGGCATTACGTTGTATAATTTGTAAATAAAATAAGCGTACGATTATTATGAAAACAAAAGCAAAAAAGCCGCACAGAGTATATAATATTTTTCTATTTCTAATAGTATGTTGAAACATTCAATTTTTCTCTTTACAAATAACCTAAACCTAATAAGATAAACTATCGTTTATGTTAATAATATCTTAATAACAGTTTTTTGATGAGGGAAATCATGCAAAAGAAATTTGCTATCGCGTTTTTAATTTGTACAACACTTTTTTCACACAGTTTTGCTCTAGAAAAAAAATCTCCTAAGTTAACAAAAGATGAAATATTAAATTTCTTAGATAACAAAGTAGATGAAAGGGTTGGCAATAAGCTAGATAAGAATTCCTATGCAAATGTAAAAAAACATTTAGCAGAAAAGCTCAAAAAGTTCAAAGTAACAGGTGTTGCCACAACAGTAGATCCTAACATAGCACTTATTTATGACTCACAAAACCCTAGTTTTGAAATGACTTTTAAAAACGAAAAAGGTGAAGTTAAAACAAGAAAATATGAATCAAACATTGTCTCCTTGGGCTACAAGTTTCAATTTGACCTAAAAGTCGATTTTATATTTTTTACAGATACCGATCTCAATTTTTATGAAACAAAAAATGAAATTAGGCTCGACACAGGAATAGATTATAAGTGCCTACTATTTAATTATAGTTATGCAAAGTTTACAAACGCACCAGGAGGTATGGTAATAGTGGGAATTCCTATTTGGAGTTTACTAAGTTCAATTAATTTTATTGCCGGAGAAAAATCTATGGCTGAAGCCTTTGCTGAAGGCTACAACAATGGACTAAAAAAATCAGGGCTTCCTGAAGCATTCGATATGAAAAAAGTTCGAACTCAAGTTCTCTATAATTTCATGCTAGAGTTCCTACAATTTAGCGTTATAACCAGTGGTTATATAAGACCTGTAAGCTAAAAAATCATATTGAATAAATAAGGCCCGGAGTTGAAAAGCTTCGGGCTATTTTTTTGATTTACTTTCTTTCCCCACTGTCAAAAACCAGATGATCCAAGCTATTCATAGGATGCTTTTCATCACACATCTGTGCAAGCTGAGACGAAGAAACATGAGTATAAATCTCAGTTGTTGCAAGAGTTTTATGGCCAAGTAGCTCCTGAATAATTCTTAAATCAACCCCCTGATTAAGCATATGAGTAGCAAAAGAGTGGCGAATCTTGTGCGGAGTAAGCTTGCGATCTATTTTTAAAAACTTTCTAAACATCTCAAAAATTCGTTGAACGGTACGAGATGTTAAACATCTTCCTGCATAATTCAGAAAAACATATTCATTGTCTTGATTTCTATCCAAAAATGGGCGTTCTTTTTTTAAATAAAAGTCCAAACTCTCTTGAGCCTTGCCGCCAAATAAAACAATGCGTTCCTTGCGCCCCTTACCAAGAACTTTTATAAGTTTATTTTCAAAATCAAGGTCTGAAAATTTAACTCCAACAATCTCTGAACATCTGACACCCGTTGCATAAACAAGTTCAAAAATAGCCTTGTCCCTGTATGGAAAACTTGTAGGAAGTTCTTCTATTTTTACACCGTCTAATAAATAAAATATTTCATCAACAGATAATGTAACAGGAAGTTTTTTATCAATACGAGGAGCCTTAAAATTCAAGCTTAACTTTATGCCTATAGATTTTAGAAAAAGAGTAAAAGATCGAATACAAGAAATCTTTCTTGCAAGCGTCGTCTTTGCTATCTTTTTATAAAAAAGGGAAAGTATATATCGCCGAATAACTTTATCGAAAGATATTTTAATTTTGACTTCTTTAGTTTCAATATTCTTCCAAAATTTTACTAATTGTCCCAAATCTGATTGATAAGCCCTTAAAGTATTAGGTGAAACATTCTTCTCTACCTCTAAGAAACTTAAAAAGTCTTTAATTTTTTCCTTAAATTTGCTTAAATTCAATGTACTAGCTCCTTAAAAGTATATTTATGAGTTTGTAACAAATAATTATAAGTTAAATTATAGAGAAATATAACCCCATGAAAAATCTCTTAACAATAAAAAAAATTATAACCATCCTAAAAAGCAAAACAAAAGATTTCACACCAACCCTTACAGATTACATAATCAAAAAGTATGAAAAAGACCCGTATTTAATTTTAATAAGTTGTCTTTTGAGCCTGAGAGCAAAGGATAGCGTTACTGTTCATATTTGCGATTCTCTTTTTGAAATAGCAACAACTCCAAAAGAAACACTCGCAATTCCAAAGAGCGAACTAGAGAAAATTATATATAAGTCAGGCTTCTATCGAAATAAAGCCAAAGCGATACTTGAGGTTAGCGATATAATTCTGAATAAATATAAAGGCAAAGTACCTAAAGATCCAAAGAAGCTATTAAAAATCCCCGGCATTGGAATCAAGACAGCCAATCTAACCGTTAGTATGTCATACGGTGTTCCAGCAATCTGTGTTGATACTCATGTCCATAGGATATCAAATCGCCTTGGATTAGTGAAAACAAAAACACCTGAACAGACAGAAATCGCTTTACAAGAAATTTTACCAAAAGTTTACTGGATAATTTGGAACGATTTATTAGTAAAATGGGGACAGAATATTTGCACGCCAATTTCACCATGGTGTAGCAAATGTGATATTAAAAAACATTGTAAACAAGTTGGAGTTACAAAAAATCGTTAATATGTTAAACAAAAAATATCTTATAAAATCTATTTTTATTGTTTTTTTATTTTTATCAAAACAAATTTTTTGTATGCAAGAATACATAGAAGAAAAAAACTGTAATTTTAAATACTTACCTGATGACACGGTCTCACAAAGTTTTATCCAGACACTTACCCAACAATCACCCCTAGAGCAACTAAGAACCATAAAGTCTTTGGCTTATACATCAAAACAATTCAGAAGTATAATTATCAAATTACTAAACAGTGAGCCATTTTTAAAAAAACTAAACCCAATTGCCATGGCCACAGTTTTAAACGATAAAAGGCGCATAAGAGAATTCATGGCAACCGAATATAAGCTAACTAATAAACAACTACATAAAACACAAATTTCTTATATTCTAGGAGGACCTAAAATTCCATGGCTATGTGCTGCTACTGAATTAGAAAACATATATTGCGTAAAAAGGATTTTACATAATAAAGCTGATCCTAATATTATAGATCAATATGGGCGCTCCCCTCTTTTTATAGCTATAACTATTGGAAATATTGCGTTAATAGAACTTTTTAAAAAATATAAAGCTCTTACTACCGAAATAAAAATTGAAGATCTACATGACGCAATAAGATTGAATAATCTTAACGCAGTAAAGGAAATTTTAAAACACTTTGAATATTACAATGAATCTAAGCAACTCAACGACACCGATAAAACAGGCTTTAGCGCATTGCATGTAGCAGCATATTGTGGCAGACATAACTTAATCCCCTTGCTTATACATTTTGATGCAGATCTACACAAAAAAAGCGCCTTTGGAGACACAGCCCTAGAGATTGCAAAAAGAAATCATGAAATATGGGGTGAATTTAATCTTGAAACTATAAATATACTTGAAAGAAAAGTATTAGAAGAAAATACAGCCTATAAAGTAATGTTTTCATTATCAAGCCCAAAAGAAAATCAAAAATATCTTTTTGAAGCTGCAAAAACCGGAAATAGTTATTATCTAGAAGATGTACTTTGTCTCATCGAAGATATAAATATACAAGATCAGAATGGCAATACAGCTCTACACATAGCAGCAGCAAATGGACACGCTAAAATTGTACAAATACTTTTATTATCGCTTGCTAAAACAAATATAGAAAACATAAACCGGCAAACGCCTATAGATATAGCAATAAACGACGAAGTGTTCAACTTACTAACCCAAGAGTTCCAAGAAAGAGAAACCCTTGGGTTTAAAACTAATGAAATCTAAGCAGTTTTAGCTTTTTCGATCAAAGCTTCTACAGTTAAACCAAATTCTTGTTTGCCACCAGGAAGCCTTAAAGTAACAGTATTATTTTCTTGTTCTTTCTTGCCAAGAATCAACATCCATGGCAATTTGTCTTCCTGCGCATGACGAATCTGTCCAGAAATCTGATCACTAGACTCATCAAGCTCAACACGAAGCCCAGCATCTTGAAGCTTTGCCATTAACTCTTTAGCATAATCTTTTTGAACATCAGTAATTGTAAGAATTCTTGCTTGAACAGGTGATAACCAGAATGGGAATCTACCTTTATAATGTTCAATCAAGATACCCATAAAACGTTCCAAAGAACCATAAATAGCTCTGTGAAGCATAACAGGAGTTTCTCTACTTTGATCAGCCTTGATATATTCTAAATCGAAATTCTTAGGAATAAAAAAGTCTACTTGAACTGTACCACACTGCCAATCACGCCCCATAGCATCTTGAATCATCAAGTCAATCTTAGGACCATAAAATGCGCCATCACCTTCTTGCAAAATATAATCAACGCCATGACGTTCAAGCGCACCCTTTAAAGCATTTGTAGCTTTTTCCCAAAGTTCATCTGAACCCATAGCTTTTTTAGGCTTTGTAGATAAAGCCATCTTGATATTAGTAAAACCAAACTTGTTATAAACAGTTTTTGCCAATTCAAGAATCTTGATAACTTCGGCCTCTATCTGTTCAGGAGTACAATAAACGTGAGCATCATCCTGATGAAAAGAACGAACTCTAAATAGACCATGCAAAACACCAGAAAGTTCATGCCTATGAACCAAGCCAATTTCTGCAACCCTTAATGGTAATTCACGATAAGAATGAGGTTTCTCGCTATAAACAAGAGCTCCGCCAGGACAGTTCATTGGACGAACACAGTTGGTAAGCTCATCTATTTTGGTAAAATACATATTTTCTTTATAATTATCATAGTGTCCGGATGTGTGCCATAAAGTTTCATTCATAATAATAGGTGTTTTTATCTCTTTATAATCACCCTTTAATAGTGATCTTATATAATCAATTAAAGAGTTAAATATGAATAAACCTTTATCATGGAAAAAAGGCATACCAGGAGCTACTTCATGAAAAGAGAACAAGTCTAATTGTTTGCCCAATTTACGATGATCATAAAGCTTTGCTTCTTCTATTCTTTTTAGGTAGTCATCTAAATCTTTTTTAGTAAAGAATGCAATACCATAAATACGCTGTAAAGCCTGATTATCTTTATCGGCTCGCCAATAAGAACCTGCAAGACCGGTTAATTTAAAATGTTTAAGTTCCTTGGTGCTTTGTACATGCCCACCGCGACAAAGATCACAAAAATCGCCTTGGCAATAAATAGTAATTTTTTCGCCTTCAGGAATTGCATCAATAAGTTCTAATTTAAACTCATTATCAGCAAAAAGCTTTTTAGCTTCTTCTTTTGACAACTCTTTCTCTTCTAACTTAAAGTCTCTATTTGCCAATTCACGCATCTTTTTTTCAATTGCAGGCAAATCTTCTTCTTTAAAATTCTTTGGAGGTAAAAAATCGTAAAAGAAACCTGTTTGCGTTATAGGTCCGATTGTTAGTTTTGTTTTGGGATAAAGCGCTAAGACGGCCTGTGCTAATAAATGCGCCGCTGAATGCTTTAAATTGTCTAACTTTTGATCATTATCCATATTCGGCTCCTACACTATTTAAACGATTACAAATTCAGGTTAACGTTAAATAGAATTTTAGCACTTAAATCGCATCTTGAAAAGAAGTCGAGTCTCGTGCTATCTTATAAACGCAATTAAATTTGTAAAAAAAGAGGAGAGAGTAATGCCAGAAAAAACCACCAAAGGTGAGGTTAAGTCGGGATTCCGTCCAAAAAGAATCTTTGTTTTAGACACAAATGTCCTACTTCATGACACAAATTCTATCTATTCATTTAAAGGTGTAATTGTTGCAATTCCATTTGTAGTGCTTCAAGAACTTGATACGTTCAAAAAAGACACAAGGGAACTAGGGCATCATGCAAGACAAGTTATACGTGATCTTGATGAACTAAGAAGTCGTGGCTGTCTAAGTGATGGAGTCGAACTCAACCATAACACCAACCACGCAATCCTAAAAGTTCTTCCAACCCCTACAAATAATAAAGCCTTAGAACCATATGGTGACGTTGCTGATGACCTAATTATCAGAACAGTGCAAAACCTGGCTCAAGAAGGATACAGAGCAACACTTGTAACAAAAGACATAAACTCCAGAGTAAAAGCTGATGCTTTAGGGCTTGAAGCTGAAGATTATACCAAGGGCACAATAACAACTGAAGATTATTATAAAGGCTGGTTCAAACTAGCTATACCTGCAGATACGTTGCGCAAAGCAAGCACAACAAAACTTACAGAATTATTACTCCAAGAAAAATTCCCTCTAGATACAATGCATCCAAACGAATTTATAATATTAGAAAGCCAAAACAATCCAGAAAACAATCGTCTATTTCGATTTCTTGGGGGCAAAAACTTTAAAGAGGTGCTGAACACAAAAATTGTTGCACACTTTGGAGCACGCAATATTCAGCAACTAATGGCTTTAGATTTATTACGTGATGATAGCGTTCAAATTATATCTCTTGTAGGCTCTGCAGGAACTGGAAAAACCTTTTTAACATTGTTAATGGGGCTACAAAAAGTTGCAAAAGAACATCTTTATAGAAAATTCTTAATAACAAGACCAGTTGTAGCACTTGGTGCAGACATTGGATACTTGCCTGGCGAAGTGGAAGAAAAATTAAGATATTGGATGCAACCAGTATATGATAACCTCGAGTTTATCTTTGATCAGATCGGTGAATACGATGCAAAAGAATCAAAGGAACATCATAAAAAGAAAAAACATGACAAAAAACATGGATCAGCGCAAAGCACAATAGAAAACCTTATTTCAAAAGGCATCTTAAGCCTTGAGGCTATAACTTATATGCGAGGCCGCTCTATTCCTTATCAATTCGTTTTTATTGATGAAGTACAGAACCTAACCCCTCATGAAGTTAAAACTATCGTTAGTCGTGCGGGCGAAGGCACAAAAATTATACTTGCTGGCGACCCTTTCCAGATAGATTCACCTTATCTTGATTTCAGTAGCAACGGTTTGACCGTCACTACCGATAAATTGAAAGAGCTTTCTATTTTTGGAACTGTGTTTTTAGAAAAGAGCGAAAGAAGCGAGTTGGCTAAGCTTGCAGCCAAGTTACTTTAAAAATAATTACGTAAATATAGGAGAACTTGGATGCCGGTCATCTAAGTTCTCTAGATCCAAGTAATGATTAACTTCTTCAGATTTTTTAATGTAATCAACAACGCAATCTGACACCTGAAAAGCTTTATCATCATCAAGAACCAACAAAGAACATTCACATAATAGACCTACAGCACTCTCGTTTAAAAACTCTCGCCAGTCTTGGATATCTTTTAAAATGCTATTTATAAAAATAAAATATATATTTTCATTTTTGTCAGAGAGACTATTTAAACGTTCTTTAATAGTAATTTCTAAACGACTTCTTGCTGGAGCTAATAATTGAGGAGACAATGGTGCTCTAGGAGATATTGGGGACCTAGGGGATCGCGGAGATCTTGGATCTAGACTTCGCCCCAGCGCTCTTCTTTGCAACGGAGACATTGATGAACTTGCCAATGGAAATGAAACTCCTGGAGTATAAGGAGTGATACCCGTACAACCTTTAACGGGTAAAAGTGGGGATGGACAACGGTCCTTAAAACCCGAAAAACCCTCTTTTATGCTAAAAACACACAAAAATAAGCCCAAAAACAGTGCTTTTTGAGCAAAAAAACTACTTCCTAACATTCCTTCTCCCCAGACAAAACTACATATTTTAATAAAAAACCAGACATTACAAACGCCCCCAAGCAAATATTAATGTCATCTAGAAATTAATCTAAAATTAATTAACATTTAAATTTTAGTTATTTAAAAAAACAAAGTCAACAGAACAGAATGCAGGGGGGCCTTTGCAATAAAACCCCAGTAGTTTAAATTAGTAATTAGCTTATCGAAATAAGCTTTTTGAGATCATAAAAAACAATTGGGTGGGATCATTTTTTTATTTCATTTATCACGCTGTAAAGCGAAAGGGACAAAATATGAAAAAGA
>CAYVQB010000023.1:5979-14356 GCA_964453985.1 uncultured Pseudomonadota bacterium | reverse complement strand
CGCGAGTTTATCTTTTTTTGTCATAGCTATTATTTTTAAACAATACGCATTAAGTCTTTTGTTGTTAGCGTTTATAGGCCCACTTGTGGCTTTTCTTTTTTATAATAGACCTCCTGCAAAGATTTATTTGGGGGATGCTGGATCTTTATTTATTGGGGGTTTTATGGCTGCTATTCCATTGTTATTTCCATGGAGTAGTGTTTCTTTTGATTCTTATTACACTCCGGCTATAATTTTAGGAATTCCTATATTAGAAGTGGCAACTCTTGTAGTCATAAGAACGTATAAAGGGATACCTTTTTTTATGGGGAGTCCTCATCATTTTTCTATTTACTTAAAAAAGAAGTGGCCTGTTTTAACTGTTTTAGTTTTTTCTGCGATTATGTCATTTATATTATCTATTTTAGCTATTTTATTTTTGTTCCAATTCATATCGTTTAGTTTATTGATTTTATTATTATCGATTTTTTTAGTTGCCTGGTTTTACTTTGTATTTTTTCATTAAACTTTTATCATCTCTCTCAATAGTTTAATTTCATCTGAGTATTCAGAATAGTTTTCCTGTATGGGCGTTTCTAGTATTTTGGCAACACCTGATAGTTTTTTATCGTTCATGATTAATTTAAAAGCTTCAATAGGTATTTTGCCTTTACCTATATTTTCATGCCTGTCTTTTTTTGACCCTAATTCTGTCTTTGAATCATTTAGGTGAATTGCTTTTAATAATTTTAGACCTAGGGTTCTGTCAAAATCATCAAATACTTTTTTATACCCCTCAGGCGATCCAATGTCATAGCCTGCTGAAAAAATATGACATGTGTCTAGGCATACTGCTATTTTCTTTTTTTCTTTGCACAGCGTCCGAATTTGTTTGAGTTGCTCAAAGGTATATCCAATATTGGTTCCTTGTCCGGCAACTGTCTCTAGCAGTATGGTTGTCTTGCTTTTAGTTTTTTCTAAGACTGCATCTAAGTTTTGGGATATTTTTTCTATACAGGTTTCTTCTCCTGCGCCCAAATGTGAGCCGGGATGCAAAACCAGGTATGGAATACCAAGTAAATCACATCTTTCTAGTTCATCTTCTAATGCTTTAACGGATTTTTGTTCAGTCTCTGGTTTGCTTGAGCCGATATTAATTAAATAGGAAGTATGGGCGACAACAATTTCTATAGAAGATTTTTTTTGAGTTTCTTTAAATAGATCTATGTCTTTTTGTGTTAATTTTTTTGCAACCCATGATCTGCTACTTTTTGTAAATATTTGAATTACTGTACATCCTGTTTCTTGGCCTCTTTCTATGGCTTTATGTAGACCGCCTTCAATTGACATATGCGCACCTAATAATATTTTCTCTTTGTTCATTTTTTTATTCCTTGTTTATATTTTTTCATAATATATAATGTTTTTTCAATCTTAGTTATTGTAAATCTTTTTCGTTCTTTTTTTAATTGTATAAGGAAATCGTGAAAAATATAAAATTAGTTTCTATAGTTTTGTTGCTGTTTCTTGGTTTTACAAATTATATCCATGGAATGGGCGAGTCTTCTTTTTCTTATGAGGATGCTCCTCCTGCTTATAGCACAGAACATGAGGCTAGTATTGCTAGCCTTTCTAGTGCTATGGGCGCAATAACTTTGAATACTCCTTTTAAAATATATGTTGATCCCCAGGATGATAGTCGTTGTATTACTTGTAATTTTTTAGATAGGGGTGTGCGTGAAGGTATAAGAATTATTGGTTTAAATATTTTTGATCAATCGGGTCGTGAAATTAGAATAAATACTCCTGAAATACTAAGACAGTTAAAGAAGTATGCTAAAAATCACATAAATATAAGAGCGTTTTTTAGAGGGCTGACCAGAAATAAATGTTGCTTGCTTCTTCTTTTGTTATCGAACTTGGCATGTTTGGGTTTAATTATCGCAATCCCTTTTGTGGTAGATAGTTATAAAAAAAAACCCAAAGCAGAGAAGATTTGGGTTAATGCTTTTTCTGAGCCTTTGCTTACTTTAGGTTTTGTTATTTTGATATATTCTTTTTTTAGAGAAGCCTATAGAGGTTTTACGGACGAAAAAAAACGTATTTGTGAATCTTTACAAGGTTTAACGGATGATCCTTCAAGGATTTTTAAGGGGCCTTTTAATATCTCAAATAATAGTAATTCTGAGATTTTATTATATCTTGATCCGTCTAAGTTCAGTGATTTTTTAAAAATGTTAGAAGAGAATAAGTTAGACATTCCCTGCGAATTTGGTGGTCCTGAAATTGAATAATGAAAAATATAAAAAGATTTTTTCTAGTTTTATTAGCTGTTTTTTGTTTTACAAATAACGCTTTTGCTATGGAAAATAATTCACCTATAAGCCTTGATTGGCCTTGCGTGGATCGTGATATGTTCAAATATATAAACTGTTATTATTTTAATTATGAAATAAATAAGGTTTTTCTGTCTATAGGTTATAGAGATCGTAGTAATAATTATGGAAACCTAAGTCTAATTTTGTCTAAAGAGATGTGGATAAAAATTAAAAACGATGAAAAGCGTCTAAGGCGTATTTTATCAAGATATATTTTAGTAAGAGATTATTGTGATTGTGATTTGCAGGGCAATAGTGTTTACCTAGAAAATTAAAGTTATAATTTTCTATATTTTTAAATATTGCTATTTATTTTAATTTTGGGCAATATACTTTGTTCAGTATCTTAAAAGTATAAAGTCCGAGGATTTTTATGTTAGAAAATATCAAACAAAAAGAAAATAGATTTGTTTTGGGTGTGAAAACAGATCAGCTAGAAAATTTTGTAACCAAAGTTTGGGGACATGAAGAGTGGATAGTAAATAATGCAAAGTATTGTGGTAAAAAATTAGTTCTAAAACAAGGCCACAGATGTTCCCTGCACCAGCACAAAATAAAAGATGAAACATTCTATATTTTATCTGGAAAAGTTCTTATGGAAACTGAATTTAATGGCAAAAGAGAGACACTCTTAATGGCTCCTGGCGATGTAAAGCATATAGAAATTGGTATGTGGCATAGGTTTACAGGTATTGTTGATTCTCAGATAATGGAATTCTCTACTTTTCATATGGAAGAAGATTCCATAAGAAAAGAGAATAGCGGTAAGATCGATTTAAAAACTCTAGGTTTTTAAGTTTCATGACGCAGGTACAGAAGTATATAATCTATTCTTCAATAATTTGTTTTTGTTTATTCGCAAGCTTAATATTTTTTCTTATTCAAAAAGACTGGCTTATAATTCAATTTACTCCTTTTTTTAACAAGCAAGAGACTTTATTAAATCAAACAAGTCCTGATATAGTTCTGAAGAAAAAAATAAGATTTTATTATTTTAAAGATAATAAGTTTTTGCACGAAGAAACCGATTTTATTTGGTTTTCTAATAGGTCAGAAAATTTAAAACATTTGATTAATAATTGGCTTTCTTTTTTACATGATGAACGGATAATAGAAAAAAAAGTCTTAATAGAAACTGTAAGTGAGTCTGATTTTGATCAGGTTACTTATTTATCTTTTAATCAGTCTCCACTTGATAGGGAATGGTCAATTTATAAAAAGTGGAATTTTATTGAAAGTTTATTAAAGACAATTAGAGGTGTTGAGCCAAATATCAAACAGATTGTTTTTCTTGTTGGGTACCAGCAGATGGAAGACGATCACCTTGATTTTTCTCAAAATTGGCCAATAGAAGGTTTTGAATAATAAATAATCTTGAATTAATAATAAAAATTATGTTTTAATTACAAAGATCGAAAAAATGGTGGTTTGTCTGTTCTAAGGAAAGGGGTTATTATGAAGAAGGTTATTTCTATCTTATTTCTTATTTGTCTTTTAGGTAAATCTGCCTACGCCAAAGATACTATAAATAAGGGCTTTACTGATTGGTGGAGTCTGGATGTATTTGCTAGTGCGTTTCAGGCTGCTGGTCAGATAGCCTCCTTTCAGGATCAGGACAAAAAGAAAGAAAAAGTATTTAAATTATTAGAAAATATATTTTTCTTAAGTCATAAACTTTCAAAAAATAACATAAAAGATTCTGAAAGCTTAATTCCAGAGGTTGAAAGCCTTGTTACAGATCTCTTTGATTTGCTAAAACTAGAGGGCTTAAGTAGTAATTCTTTTTGCCAAAATTTAACTTATTTTTCCCAATTAGAAAAAACAGAAGATCAACTTGCCAGAGGAGAGTTAATAGAATATTTTTTAAAGACTCAGGATAGAAAAATTGTTTCTGATTTTTTAAGAGAAGTTTTTGATATATTATCTGGTTATCTTAAGACTAAAGTTAGAACTATTTTTGTAGACTTCAAAAAAAGCTTTAAAGATTATTTTAAAGCAGAAAGATCTGCTTTGCTCAGGCTGGGTAAAAAAGAAAGTCAGTTTATCTCTGCAATATCTGGGACAATTGCAAATATTTTTTCTCAAGCTACACAAAACTCAGCTGAGAATAATCCTAATCAGGAGCCTGATCCAGCCTTAGTTGCAGTATCAACTATTTGTGGGTTGGTTTCTAGCCTTGCAAGTATAAACGCTGAAAATAAAAAAAATATAAGTAGTGAATTGAGAGAGTTGTATAATATTACAGATCCTGTAGCAAAAAGAGCATGGATTTATGAAAAGCTTTTAACTAGCCCATTCTTTAAAAAAATGGTAAAAGAACTCTTTGAGGTTTTGAAAAGTTATTTGCGTGATCAAATGGCAGATCTTTTAACATACCTTTGTGATAAACTTATAAATACCTTAAGTAAGCCTAATATCGTTGAAGTTGATATTGATAATAATGAAACAGAAAGTTGTGCTATTTCTTCTATTGTTCAGCCTTATGACTGGAAAACTTTTTGGAATGATCCCTCCTTGGGATATAAGATGGCCTCAAATAATGAAACAAGTTAAAAATAAAGATATTAAACACTTTTATTGTAACTTAAAAGGTAATATTGTTTGTGAAAAAACAGAGAGCGTTGCTCTTTTAAGGTTTTTTTATACAAATAGGTTTGGAAAATTTTTACGTAATTTTATTAACAACAAATATATTTCTAAGCTTTATGGAATTTTGCAAGATAGTGCTTATAGTAAAAGAAAAATAGATTCTTTTATTCAGAAGCATAATATTGATATTTCTCAGTTTGAATTGCCTAAGGGTGGTTACAAATCTTTTAATGATTTTTTTATAAGAAAATTAAAGCTCGGCGTAAGAAAAATAGGCGCCGGGCAAAATGTTTTGGTATCTCCTGCTGATAGTAAATTATTGGTAGTTCCTGATATATCAAAAGAAACCGAGTTTTTTATAAAAAATACAAAATTTAATTTAAATAGATTTTTTCAGGATAATAAACTAGCTAAAGATTATGAAGGGGGTAGTTTATTGATTTTTAGGTTGGCGCCATATGATTATCACCGGTTTAATTTTCCTTGTGATTGTATTCCCAAATCTCCTAAAAATATTCATGGTTTATATGATTCTGTAAATCCTATTGTGTATAAAACAGGTTTACAACCTTTGACTGAAAATGAAAGAGTTATCTCTCTTTTAAAAACTGATATATTTGATACCATTGCATTTGTTTGTGTGGGAGCTCTGATGGTTGGCAAGATTGTGTTAATATATACTTCCGATAAGCCTTATAATAAGGGCGATGAAATGGGTTATTTTGAGTTTGGAGGTTCAACATTAGTTTTAGCTTTCAAAAAAAATAAAATAAAACTAAATAATAATTTTATACAGAATTCTACAACAGGTCTTGAAACTGAAGTTAGGATGGGCCAAACTGTGGCAGTTAAAATATGAGGCTTTATATATGAAAATTTTTCCTTCATTAATCTCAAGCGATCTTTTAAATATTCAAACGACAATTAAAAATTTGGATCCAAATTGTGATGGTTATCATATTGATATTATGGATGATCATTTTGTTCCTAATTTAACTTGGGGACCAGCTTTTGTAAAAGCTATATCATCAGTTACTAATTTACCTTTGGATGTGCATTTAATGGTTGATAATCCTGTGGCATGGGTTGATAGGTTGAATTTAAAACCAAAAGATTTATTTGTTTTTCATATTGAGACTTTAGATTCAGATGAAGAAATAAAAGATTTAATTAAAACTGTAAAAATTATTGGTTGCAAGGCTGGTATTGCACTTAATCCTGAAACGCCTGTAGAAAAAGTTTTTGATTATTTAGCTTTAATAGATCATGTTTTAGTTATGTCTGTAAAGCCTGGTTTTTCTGGTCAAAAATTCATGGAATCTGTTTTATCTAAAGTAAAAGTTTTAAATCAGAAAAGACATGATATGAATTTGCCTTTTGATATTGGCATGGATGGTGGTATTGATAAATCTAATATCGCTATGATATCGGAGTTAAGTGTTGATCAGGTTGGCGTTGCATCTGCTATATTTTCGCACAAAGACTATGTGGCAGCTTTGCAAGATCTTTATTGATTTTAATTTTAAAAAATATTAATTAAATTATGAATAAGCTAAAAATAGGCGTTCTAATGGGTGGCAAATCTATTGAGCGTGAAGTCTCTTTTAATTCGGGTCGTACTGTTTGTGATCATTTAGATTCAACAAAATATGACGTTATTCCAATTTTCCAGACACATAATGGGCATCTTTATATTTTACCGTTCAAATTTTTGCATAGAGGCAAGATCTCTGATTTCTTTGATTTGCTGAATACACAAGCTAAAGAGATATGTTGGGATGATCTAAAGCATTTAGTAGATTTTTTGTATATTTCTATTCACGGAAGATTTGCAGAAGATGGTACTTTGCAGGGCTTTTTAGAGACTTTAGGTATTCCATATCTGGGTGCAAAAGTTTATGCTAGCGCAATTGGCATGAATAAATATATCCAAAAAAAACTTTTAAAAAGCAAAAAAATAGATGTTCCTGATGGTTTTGTTTTATTCCCAGGTGAGATAGAAAAATTATCTTTAGATGAGATTTTAAAAAAATTAGAAATTTTAAAATTAAATTTTCCCTTAATAATAAAGCCTGCTCATGAAGGTTCTAGCTTTGGTATCAGTGTTGTAAATAAACAAGAAGATTTATTACAAGCGATAAAAGATGCGTGTTTTTGTGATTCTAGAATAATGCAAGATGTTTTGGTTGAGCAAAAACTAGAAGGCATGGAGTTTGTTTGTGTTTGTTTGCAAAAAGGTGATGGATGGTTTGCTTTGCCTATTACGGAAGTTGTAACAGAGGGTGATACAGATTTTTATGATTATGTACAAAAATATATGCCTGGCCGAGCGACCAAAATAACGCCCGCAAATTGTGATGAAAAATATCATGATAAAATTAAAGAAATTTGTATTAAAGTTACTAAGATATTAAATTTCTCTACCATCTCGCGCATAGATGGTTTTTTAACTAAAGATGGTAGAGTTTATATAATAGATCCAAACTCTTTGACGGGCATGGGCCCTGCAACTTTTTTGTTTCATCAGGCGGCAGAAGTTGGAATGAGTCATACACAGCTGATAAATTATTTAATTGAAACAGAGTTGCAAAACTATAAACTAACAAGTGTTTTGAATGTGAATAATCAAAATAAATTGATAAAAAATAAAAAAAGAGTGGTTGTTTTGTTGGGCGGCAGTTCTAACGAGCGGGAAGTTTCTTTAGAGTCAGGAAGAAATATTTGTTATAAGCTTTCGCCACAAAAATATGAAGTTATACCTGTTTTTGTTGATAACAAAAATGAGCTATATAAACTTAATCAACGGCTTTTGATTCAAAATTCTACTCGTGAAATCTCAAAATTAATTACAGATGATTTGAAAATAAAATGGTCCGGTTTGCCAGAGATTTGTGATTTTGTTTTTATAGGTCTTCATGGTGGCATTGGTGAAAACGGCTGCGTACAGGGCAGTCTTGAGATGCTTGGTTTGCCTTATAATGGCCCTGGAGTTCTTACAAGCTCTCTTTGTATGGATAAATTTAAGACAGCAGAATTTTTGCAAGATGCTGGTTTTGATGTGCCAAAGTCTATACTAATAAGTCGTGATGAATTTAAGAACGAAAACTTTAATAAATTTCTTGATAAATTATTAGAAAAGATTAATTTCCCATTAATCTTAAAGCCTCATAATGACGGATGTAGTGTTGCTGTAAAAAAAATAAAAAATAAAAAAGATTTTTTGAATGAGCTAGCTTTGTTTTTTAAAGACAATAACAGAGACAAGGTTTTAGTTGAAGATTTTATTCAAGCTACAGAGCTTACTTGTGGTGTTTTTGGGAATCAAGAAGTTACGGTTATGCCTCCAAGTAAAGTCTTTGTGTCCCAAGATATTCTTTCTATGAAAGAAAAATTCTTGCCAGGAGCAGGTGAAAACTTAACCCCTGCACCAT
>CAYVQB010000023.1:0-5879 GCA_964453985.1 uncultured Pseudomonadota bacterium | reverse complement strand
TGTTTGGCTGTTAAATGTTGCATAGTTTTTGTGATCTCTGGTTTTGAATAGTTCAATGAAATCAGAACGTCATTTACGTTTTGCCACATTGTGAAGTCTTGTTGTGTTTCGCCTTGGACTTTGCCAGAACTTAAAAGTTTAGAAACTTTACTCTTCAATTGCATGATTATTTGCTCGGCTTTTTTAGGGCCAATTCCGTTTATATTGCTCAAGGCTTTTTCGTTTTGAGAGCTAATTATCTCTAAAAAGTCTCCGGCACTTATTTGTGATAAAATTTTGATTGCAATGCCTGGGCCAATTTTAGGGCATTCTATGATTAATAGAAAGACAGTTTTTTCTATCTCTTTTTGAAACCCAAAAAGAGAAGGGCCTTTTTCTTGGTTCCAGTGTGTATACACAAATAATTCAGCTTCTTTATCTAGTATTAAGTTTTTTGTTTGTGGTACCTGTAAACCAAAACCAAGTCCATTAACTAACATTGTTACGCTTTTTTCATCTATCTTTTTTATTTTTCCAACGATATAATCTATCACGATTGCCCTTTGATTTTTAAAGTTTAATGAATATAGATATTATAATGGAAAAAATAACAGTTCAAGCATGTGCAAATATTGCATTAATTAAGTATTGGGGGAAACGTGACGAAGATTTGTTTTTGCCCACAAAGAGTAGCCTTTCTATAAGTTTGCCAAACTTACAAACTACAACCTCTATACAAGATAATACAGCTAATAATTGTGATGACATTATTATTAATAATAAGAGTGTATCTAGTTCTGTTTATAGCAAAACTATTAGCTTCTTAGATAAATTCAGAAAATTATATAACATTAAAAATTATTTTAAAATTAATACGCAAAACAATTTTGCTACCGCTGCAGGTCTTGCAAGTAGTTCAAGTGGTCTTGCTGCACTTAGTTTAGCTTTAGATAAATTCTGTAAATTAAATTTATCTAAACAAGAATTATCTATTCTTGCTCGCCAGGGCTCTGGTTCTGCTTGTAGGTCTATTTATGATGGGTTTGTTTTGTGGCATAAAGGCGTAAGCCCTGATGGTTCAGATTCTTATGCGCAGCAATTGTTTGACCAAAACTATTGGCCAGAATTCAAAATTTTTACGGCTGTTGTTAGTGATAAACAAAAACCAATAAGTTCCCGTATTGCCATGCAACAGACGATTAAGACAAGTTCTTATTATAATGATTGGCTTATTGAATCTGAGGCCAGAATCCCAAAAATGATAGAGGCTATAAAAAAGAGGGATTTTCATACTGTTGGTATGTTAGCCCAGGAAGATTGTTTAGGGATGCATAAAGCCATGCAGCTTTCTAAGCCAAGCATAAATTATTGGCTACCAGAGACTTTAGAAGTTATTAATAAAATCAAAGATTTACAGCAATCGGGCGTTAATTGTTATTTTACTATTGATGCTGGGCCTAATGTTAAGGTTATTTGTTTGGATCGGGATTTAGCCTGGGACGTTAAAAACAAGTCTATTGTTACTATCTTGTTCAAATAATGTGATATCAAAATTTGGTTTTAAATCTCTCTTATTAATAAAGATTATTTTTTTAAACTCAGTAAGACTGGGAATTATCTTCTCTTCTTTTAGGTCTAAAACCTGAGTGTTCAGAAAGAGCTTTGTGTAATTGTTTTTATAAGTATTTTGTTGGTTCAACGTTACGCTGCGTGCCAAGCTAATTGTCAGTGCTATAGGGATGCAATAAGTAAAAGCATATTCAGATACTTTTCCATAGGCTTTATCATGGTTAGTTATAAAAGCTAATATTGAGGCTGCAAAGCCTGCTACCCCTATCTTAAAGGCAAGGGCTAGAGTTGAAAATGGTATAGAAAGAAAAGACATCAGGTTTATTCTGCTTTTAAAATTTGAAAATAGTTTATCAGTGGGAACAGTTTTAATACCCAGGCTTTTGTTGTTTAAAATATAGTTATGCTTACTTATATTATCAAAGCATAATTGTAAGACCTGGTATCGTTTACTTAAGAAGTGTTTTTTTACAAAATTAGGGCTATTAAATATAGTTTTGAACTCTAATACAGAGAGTTTTTTGATGCGAACACATACTTCTTCCTTTTCGGCAGAATAATCAAAAGTTCTTGTATTAAAGTTGTGCAATACTTTTTTGTCTTTTCTGGCACAACCAGTAAGGGATATCGCAAATATTATAAGCAATAATTTTATGTTTATATTTTTAATGATGGACAAATTGTTCCCCCCGGAACCAGTTTATATGGTATTATACTTGCTTTTCAGGTTATTCGATTTGCTTATTTGTGTCAAATAAGCTAGGTTACTAAATTAAGAATTTAAGAGGGATATTTGTTTTTGGGGGACTTTATATGTTTGGTTCGGTTTGTATTAAATATAAAAATAATTTTTTAGTTTTATTATTACTAGTTTTAATAATTTGTAATTTTTCAAAACCATGTTTTGCTGCGTCCTCTGGTAGAGGTGTAGATAAAAAACATATTCTGTTTTCAGCTGCTACAGGAGCTTTGTTGTTGGGTGGCATTGCCCTTATAGATCAAATAGAGCAGCAACACAAGCAAGAAGCTCTTGATAATTATAATCAAAATAGGCCATCTAATAATACAGATAATAAAGATAATTCTAAGTCTCCAGCCAATATTGCAGGTAATAATATTCATAATGAAGCTTCCGGTGATAAAAGTGTTCTATTTAAGGATGTTGCAGGTCTTCAGGATAAATTAAAAGACGTGACTGAAGTTGTTGACTTCATAAAACATCCAGAAAGATTTACTAGATTGGGCGCTGAGATGCCTAGAGGAATCTTATTGGAGGGACCTCCTGGCAACGGTAAAACTCTTATTGCAAAAGCTATAGCAAATGAAGCTAGCTGCAGCTTTTATAATGTTTCAGCTTCAACATTGATGTTGAAATATGTGGGGGAAGGCCCAAATGCAGTAAAAGAGGTTTTTGCGAATGCGCGAGCAAACGCGCCTGCTATCCTGTTTTTTGATGAGGTGGACGCTGTTGGTACAAGAAGGGGTTCTGGCCAGGATGAAGAGCGTAGAAGAACTTTGACTCAAATTTTAACAGAGATGGATGGCTTTAGCTCTAATGATAAAATTATAGTTATTGCGGCGACTAATACAGCGGATGACTTAGATCCTGCTCTATTAAGACGTTTTACAAGGAAGATTCATATTCCGAATCCGAATAAAGAGTCAAGAAGAGATATTCTGAATTATTACATAAATAAACTTCCTAAACTAGATAGAGATGTTAAAATTGACTATCTAGTTGATAATACTGAAGGTTTTAGTGGAGCTGATTTGCAGGTGCTTAAAAACGAAGCTGTTATGTTTGCGGCTAGATCAAATTCTAATTTAGTTAGTTTTAAGCATTTTAAAGAGGCTTTAGACAAAGAATTAGAAAGAAGAAAGAGAGCCACAAAAGATTTGGATGATCTTATTGGTAGGTTTGGTAGTTTGAATCTTGATGATAAAAAATAGTATTAGGTGGATGTTACATGTTTAAATTTAGAAAAATTTTATTAATTATTTTTCTAGCGTGTTCTTTTTGTTCTTTTGATTTAGTGGCAATAGGACAACAAGACAGTAATGTTTGGATTAACGTTAAAAAAAATAACGAGAAAGCTGTTATTCAGATTTTTGCAGATGTGGCACCATTTGATTACTCTAAACCTCATATTGAGCCAGCATTTACTCAGCACGCAAGAGGTTCAGGTTTTTTTATTAATGATCAAGGTTATATTCTAACTAACTTTCATGTAATTGGCAGTGGACAAGAATGTGTTCTACGTATGCAGCATCCTGCATTAGGTAAAGATAGATTTGAGTTAGAAATTGTAGGTTGCCATAGAGATAGAGATTTTGCCGTTCTAAAGCTAAAAGAAGACAACTTTAAAGTTTTTAAAGATTCTTTAAAAGATGTTTTGGGAAGTTCTGAAATTCCATATTTAAATTTGGGTGAGTCAAACAGTTTAGAAACAGGTACCAACCTTATGACTATGGGTTATCCATTAGGACATGAAAATTTAAAAATTTCTACCGGTAATATGTCTGGTAATCAAACTATAGGCGGGCAATATTTAATTCAGACAGAGGCTGCGGTTAATCCCGGCAATTCTGGAGGCCCTTTTCTTGATGAGTCTGGAAATGTTGTAGGTATTGTTGTTAGTAATTTCCCAGAGGCACAAAATATTGGATTTTTTATTCCTATAAGCGGTATAGATAAAATGGTTGAAGGTTTTGTTAATAGTAGCTACAGCACAAAGCTTTTAAAAGATCCATTTTGGGGTGGTAGATTATCTTTTTCTTGCAAAGATACTCTAGATTATCTGGGTTGTCCTACAGATGGTGGAATTTATGTTGCAAAAGTATTGGATAGATCTTTGTTCCAAAGAAATGGAATAAAGGAGGGTGATATTATTTACAAAGCCAATGATACTTTGATTGATAGGTATGGCTATGTCACTGTTGAATGGTGTCAGAATAAAGTAAGACTTTTTGATATGTTAGATCGTCTTAATATTGGTGATAGAATTGATTTTATTGTGTATAGAGATAAGAAGCCTTTAGATATTTCTTTTGTTGTTGATATAGAAGAAAATCTGGCTATTGGCGTTGAGCATCCTAAATTCAAAAAGCCTGAGTATTTTTCTGTTGGTGGTATGGTTGTGATGGAATTGACTTTAAACCATTTGGTCGAGTTAAAAAATCTTATAAAAGAGACTGTTTGTAAATATGGACAATTGCAGCTTCCTGATGTTTTGCAATATGATGAGCCTGAAAATAGAAAAGAATCAAAAATTGTTATAGCGCATATTGTTCCTGGATCTGTTATTGATGGATTACGTTGTTTTCAAGCTTATGATATATTAAATGAGATTAATGGCATTGAAGTTAGATCATTACAGGATTTTAAAGATGCTGTTATTCTGGCTCAAGATTGTGAGTATCTAAATATAAAAGCAGAGGATGGTTCTTTTGCTGCCATTTCTATGAGCAAAATACTAACATAATAAATCTTATAAATTTTAAAAAGAAATCTTAATATAATCTTATTAAAAATCTTAGTCTTTTATTATAAGATTTGTGTTGATTTTTTCTTTCTTTGTCGTATAATAATTTTTTGCGTAGAAACCTACGTTTTTCGTTTTGATAAAGTGTGTTAACCCATTAATATCTAATGTGGTAATGTTAAATTTATAAACAGGAGGCCTTGTATGTCCCAGAAGATTCTTCCTTTATACGATCGTGTATTAATTAAAAGATTAGAAAGTGAACAAACCTCTGCTGGAGGGATTATTATTCCTGACACAGCTCAAGAGAAAACTCAAATGGGTTTAGTCGAAGCTGCTGGTGAGGGCAAGCTTAACAATGATGGCTCTATTACAAAGTTAAAAGTAAAAAAAGGTGACAAAGTTCTTTTTGGTAAATATTCCGGAACAGAAGTTGCTTTAGATGGTCAAGAATACTTGATTTTAAAAGAAGACGAAGTATTAGGTCTTATTAAGTAATTAAAAATTTTAGTTAGGTAAAAGATGGCAAAACAAATTTTATTCGGACAAGATGCTAGAGCAAAAATTTTAAAAGGTGTAGACGCTCTTGCAGATGCAGTAAAAGTTACTCTAGGGCCTAAGGGTCGTAATGTTGCTTTAGAAAAATCTTTTGGTTCCCCAACTATTACAAAAGATGGTGTATCTGTTGCAAAAGAAATTGAATTAAAAGATAAGTTTGAAAATATGGGCGCACAGATGGTGCGTGAAGTTGCATCAAAGACGGCAGACGTTGCTGGCGATGGAACAACAACAGCAACTATTTTAGCACAAGCTATTTATAGAGAAGGTATTAAAAATACCACAGCTGGT
>CAYVQB010000022.1:0-14588 GCA_964453985.1 uncultured Pseudomonadota bacterium | reverse complement strand
TTCTTCAAATGCGTAGCAAGTACACCAGCATAAGCATAAGAACGATTACAGCCTCTATATGGACACTTAAAATCACTAGCCTTTTCCTTATGAAAACCTTTTAGATGATTGGTTAAGACATTAATCTGTGAAAACTTACTTGAACAAGATTTATGTGGACACCCAAAAGGTTTTTCATAGGTATGAGACCTAACATGTATTAATAACTCCCCTCTAGTACGTAATAAACGACCACAACTATCCCACTTGCATTTACTAGACGGATCTTTTAACTCTTTAATATGCTCTGCAACATGAGAATAAAAATCCTCTTCATTATCAAAAGAACAATTACAACCATCCCATTTACAAGTTAAACTTCTGAGGCCATTCGATCTAAACTTACACATTGCCATATGCCTTATTAAAGCTCTATTAGTTAGGAGTACTTTTGAACAACCTGTATGCAAGCATTTATGACCGTCATCATTCTGATCTTGTTCTACTGACTGCCTATGTGAACGACAACACTCAACCTTAAGTTCTTCATCTGAATGAATAAACCCACATCTACACATAAAAAGAAGATCTTTGATTCCAGAATGCTCAGGTCCCTCATTAACACCTAAAAAGCAGACACCAATAGGATCTTTACGTAATCCATCTAAAACACCCTCAGACAAAACCTCAGTGACAATCTGATCTTGGGATGTGTCAGAATCCCCCAGCCCAAAAGGATCGCTTAAGCGTGGTGTAAAAACTGAAAAATCTATAGAATCATCTTCTTCATCAAGCGGAATACTCAAAAGATTTACACAATTAAAACCCAAACAAATAAATACGAATAAAAATAATTTGCCTCTAAAGCCCATGAAAATCCTTCTATTGCAAAAACAAAAAACCTTCCCAAATTGGAATTGAATTCTACAAGAAATAAATAAAAAAGGCGAGAAAAAATTCCTCGCCTTTTTTATAAAAATAATTATTATTTTTTAGATTAATAAACTTGCGATTGCAGCATTAAGTAAGTTAACTAAAGTTCCACCTAAAAGAGCCTTTAAACCAAATTTAGAAAGCACAGATCTTTTATTAGGAGCAAGTGCACTAACACCGCCAATAAGAATACCGATAACAGAAAAGTTAGAAAAACCACAAAGAGCATAGGTCAAAATAATACGAGCTCTATCAGTTAAAGTAGCTTTTACAAGACCAGCGTAAGCAACAAACTCATTGATAACTATTTTTTGGCCTAACAAAGCACCAGCAACATTTCTATCCTCTTTGCAAATCCCTAAAAAAGCTGCAAACTGATAAAATATTTTTGCAAAAATAAAATTCAAACCATAACCAATAGTGTGAACCAAGATATAATCAGCCATCGCCATCAAACTGACAAACGCTAAAAGCATAGCAGCAACATTAGCAGCAAGTTTTAAACCATCAGAGGTACCACCTGCAATTGCGTCAAGCATGTTAGCACTATCTTTAGGCATATCAATACTACTACCGGCTGCAGTTTGAGGAACCTTAGTCTCTGGCATTAAAATTTTTGAAATAAGTATTGCACCAGGAATAGCCATCACAGAACTTGTAAGCATATGAAGCATTGGCACACCCATGGAACCGTAAACAGCAATTGTTGAAGCATTAATTGTAGCCATACCACTTATCATCAAAAGTAACATCTCTGAGTCTGTCATAGTTTTAATATATTTTTTAATAAGCAATGGTGCTTCCGTAGGCCCGAGCATACTATTTGCAGCGGCACACAAAGTCTCTGCACCGGAAGTTCCAAGAATAGGTCTGATCAGATAAGAAATAATTCTTACTAAAAATTGTATCACACCCCAGTGAAATAAAAGTGACATTAAAGCACTTAAAAATATTATGATAGGAACAACTTTAACCGCAAAGATAAAGCCCCAAGAACCACTGGCATCAACAAGGTTGCCAAAAATAAATCTTATGCCTTCATCAGCAAACATATAAAGCTGTCTGAAACCATCAGCTAAAAGCATAAACATACGATGACCTATTTGTGTTTTCAAAACAAAGAAGGCCATAATAATCTGCATTAAAAATGCACCTACAATTCTTCTTGGATTAATTTTCTTTTTATTGTTAGAAAAAACAAATGCAATTAATAGAAATACTAGAATTCCTATCATACTCATATAGTGATTATCTTTTAGAAAGTAATTAGCAATAATCGAAAACACTTTAAAGCCCTCTAAGTTAAAAAAATTGTTATAAAATTTTGAGACGACGTTGAAGAATATAACTTATTTTTTCGAAAAAAGAACTCTTGTATTTTTTATTTTTTTATGAACAATGAATCTTGTTTGCGACGTTGTTCGCGATCCCAATTAAGCAAAGGATTTAGAAGATCATCCATATAACCCTGCAAAATCATATCTAATTTTTTTAAGGTTAAATTTATACGATGATCTGAAATTCGATTTTGTGGATAATTATATGTACGGATCTTTTCAGAACGTTGCCCCATGCCAACCTGCTGTTTACGGTCCGCACTTCTTTCAGCCGCGAGACGTTCTTGCTCCGCTTGATACAATCTTGCCTGCAAAACCTTCATAGCACGAGCTTTATTTTTTAATTGAGAACGTTCATCTTGGCAAGAAACAACAACCCCTGTTGGAATATGAGTTATGCGCACAGCAGAGTCTGTTGTATTAACGTGCTGGCCACCAGCACCACTAGCTCTGAAAACATCTATTCTTAGATCTTGAGGACTAATTGAAATATCAACTTCATCAGCCTCTGGCAATACAGCAATAGTTACAGTTGATGTATGAATTCTTCCAGAAGCTTCTGTAGCAGGAACTCTTTGAACTCTATGAACTCCAGATTCAAACTTAAAATACTTATAAACATTTTTACCCTTAACGTAAAACACTAGCTCCTTATATCCACCAATGTCTGTTTTATTTGTATCTATTATGGATACTGTCCAGTTTCTTGCAAGAGCATAATTGCTATACATCTTAAAAAGATCGGCTACAAAAAGAGCTGCTTCTTGACCACCGGCACCAGCTCGAATTTCTAGATACACAGATCGCTCATCACGCGGATCCGTAGGATAAAGCTTATCTTCAAGTTCAGAATTGAGTTCGTCTAATTTAGATTGCGATTGCTCTATCTCTTCCTGATAAAGCAATCGCATTTGATCATCATCTTCTTTGGACACCAAATCCTGTGATTCATCTACAGTTTTTTTTAGATCACAGATTTGTTTATGAGCAGAAAGCAGTCCGTCATATTGTGTATTTTTTCTTTGTAACTCTGCTCTCTTTTTCTTATCAAGAGAAAAATCAGATAATTGCTCGGCAATATCCTTACTATCTTTCTCTATTTGTTCCCAGTCCAAATTCAACATATGTTAAATTATTTCTTGTTAGTTTTAGCGTATCTGCGTTGGAATTTTTCAATTCTACCAGCTGTATCAACAAATTTTTGTGTTCCGGTATAAAATGGGTGACAAGCAGAACAGATATCTATTCTCATATCTTTTGATGTAGAACTAGTTTTTATACTGTTTCCACATACACATGTCATTGTCACTTCATTAATCCTAGGATGGATTTCTTTTTTCATAAGTTTAACTCCTATTTGATGCCCTTTTGTGCATGCTTTGCTTTTAATTTATCAATTAATTTTACAGGAGCAATATCGACTCCCCGCTTTTGTCCCAAATAATAAGATGCAAAATCGGACCATAGAATCATATAGAATAACTGCTCTTCCCAATTATCGCCCAAAACAGGCGGTTTGTAAAGCACAACCCCTTGTTCTTTTAATATCTCACAAGTTGATTGTATCGCTATATTGAGGTGAGCAGATAAAAAGTCTGAATAAAAAAAGATTATAAAAGGCTTAAGCTTACAATCAGTAAATCCTAACAGTAAGTTGTGGCAACATTCAGGGAAAGCTGATGTTACAGCCTGTATTTTGCTATTTTCATTAAATTGGGTCTGAGCCCTGTATGCAAAGGCAGCGCTATCACCACTTACACCCCAAACATGAACAAATTCATAACTTTTTATAGCTTCTATAAACTCATTGAAGTAGGCCTGGTCCTCTAGCTTTGGAATATGAAGATCAGCCATATGAGCAAAACTTTTTACTAGATCCTGCCCGTCTGGCATTATATCAAGTAACCCGAAGACACCTAAGATTATTCCCAAAAAGCTCCCTAAGGCAGCTCTTGGTTGGCTTGATTCTGGAGCCAGAATAAATGGTATATTTTTATGTTCTGCAAGCTCTATGGCCTTGCCGCCATGGGCTATTACAATTGTAGGTATAAATTTTTCTGATAATGCTTTTAGGGCATCTAAAGTTTCCCAGGTGTTACCTGAATAAGAAATCACTATGGCCAGAGTATCTGTATCTACATACTCTGGAATATCTGGAGAGTCTATAATAAAAGATGGGATATCATATTTTTTGTCTAAAATACTTTTGATTATTCGTCCTGCAATACCTGAACCACCCATTCCAACAAAGGCTATTTTTTTTATGTTTTTTGGCAACTGCCCTTTATTTGTGTGAACAAAGTCATGTGCTATTTGCAAGCCATCTTTTAATTTATGTGACCACATTGCTAAATCTTTTAACATATTAAAACTCCTTCTCAATTTTAAAAAATCAACATCAACCAAAAATTAAATTTCCTACAAACCTAGCATGTATATACTAACACCGTTCCCCTTGAGGAGCGAAGCATTTTTAATGCGAAGCGTATCGAAAGGTTTTATCGAACTATTTGCTATCTAGCTTTTAACTTAGCAGAAAAAAAAAGGCAACTATTATTTTGACAAATAGAGAGATTTTTTATATAAACAACAAAACTATTTACCAACAATTATAAAAAACAAAGAAAGTATTCATGAGAAAATTATTACTCTTACCATTTATATTTACACTTGTTTTTAGCTGTTCATTAAATGCAGGTAAAACTTTAAGCGATAGAAAAATTCGTGCAATTACACGAGAAGCCATAAAGCAAACTTATTATCAAGAAGATTCAACTTTCGATTTTGATTCATGGAGAGATAAACCTCATCCAAACACAAAAAAATTAATTAAACCTATCTTAGAAAAATGGGCTAGGAATTTCATAGCTGATAAAACAGAAGACGAGCTTAATATTTTTTTAAACACCATAAAAGAAAAACGTCCATTTAATTATATTGAAGAAGTAGTTCTTAACAAAGTTTTTTGTGAAAGAGAGTTTGAACAAACAAAAGAATTAAAATTCTTGATCTCTGCGCCAGAGCTGGACTTTAAAGACTCTTGTCCCTGGCTCCAACACCGAAATAAAAAAATATCATTTAACGTTTTTATATCCAATAAAATTAAAGCCATACAGGAACACAAAGAATTCACTTTGGATATCAAAAAATATTCCCAACTTCGTCATTATTTTACGAAAAATTCTTTGGAACTAGTTTTTGAAATCCTTAAAATCACAGACTCTACCAAACTTATAGAAACTATAGATATACGAAGAGACAAAACATTAACCGAAATACCCTCAAACATTGATTTTTGCGTCAACACCACAAAATTAACAATAGGTGACAACGAAAAGCTTAGACATTTACCACAAAGTTTGGGTAACTTGGAAAAATTAAGCGAATTTTTTATGTTTAAATGCGAAGGCATTGAAGAAATTCCCAATAGCATATGTTATCTTCAAAAAATCACGGAATTATCCTTGACAGAGATAAGAAAATTTCCTAGAAATATCTCGGCTTTAATAAACAACTTGCCAAATAGTAAGATAAGCTTACATGCAAGCAAAAGGTGGTATAGATGAAAAAATTATTCTTGTTCGCATTCATGTTTACATTTATTTTGAACCATTCACTAAATGCTCAAGTAGGCAACCGCAAAATTCAAACAATCACAATTAAGGCTATAAACAACACTTATCATAAAGATGATCAATTTGATTTTGATTTATGGAGAAATGATCTCAATCCAAGACTAAAAGAAGAAATCAAACCTGTGTTAGAAAAATGGGCTAGAAATTTTATAGCTAAAAAAACTAAAGCCGAACTAAATGCTTTTCTAAGTAAAACACGAGAAAAGCGTTCGTTTAATTATATTGAAGAAGTTATGTTCAACAAAATTTTTTGTAAAAGAGAGTTTGAACAAACGGGTGAACCAAAGTTTTTAATTTCTGCTCCAGAAATTAAATTAAAAAATAATAAGTGGTCTACAAGAAACCCACCCAATCCTATGTCTTTTGAAAATTTTATAAACAAAAACCTTGAAGAAGCAAAAGCCCTCCGCGAGAATCAGTTTCATTTAAGTCGCGAATATGGAGACACAAACCCTCAATTCAGTTCTAATGCCCTGGAGTTAATTTTTGATGTTCTTCAGATAACAGATAATGCAAAGTTTATAAAAACTATATTGATATGTGAAGATGATATAATGACCGAAATCCCTGAGAATATTCGATACTGTTACAATACCGAAAATCTAGTACTATACGACAACAAGAAACTTAGAAGGCTTCCAACAAATATAGGAAGCCTTAAAGAATTAAACGATATTCAAATCTCCAAATGTCAAAATCTTGAAGGACTCCCTGATAGCATTTGCTATCTTAAAAAAATTACATATCTGGCTTTAAACGATATTAGAACTTTACCAAAAGATTTCCCTTTTTTGGTAAATAGTTTACCGAATTACAACTTAAGCCTACGAAGCTTCAAACTAAAAAGTTAGTACAATGAGAAAATTATTACTCTTACCATTTATATTCACTTTTATTTTTAACTGTTCATTAAACGCTCTTGATTGTTTGATATTCTAGAACAAGCTCCCGAAGCGTTTCTTGCATGTCGATTTTGACACATGTATAAATCAATTTCATCCAAATACAAAGGAATTAATAAAATATGAAAAACAAGAAAAATACAACTTTAGCCATAATTTTTGCGACCTTAGGAATGGCTTCCAATATCTATAGTATGGAAAAACAAATAAATATTTCATTAGTTGAAAATCAATTAGTTCCTCAAGGCTGTAAAATTCAAACCCATGATACTTGGCACATGCTAAAAAACATTAAAGCAAATCTCAAAAAAAACATACATCAAGATCTACATTTCAAGATATACTTGCTCGGCTTAATAACAGATATGGAAAGAGTAAGATACGTATCACCTCAATGCACAATGCTTGCAGGCCAATACTTATTAGTAAACGAACAATCTACTAAAAATAAAAAAATATTCATGACATATGTAGAAACAGTTATAGGATTTCGACACCTAGAAAAATATAAGAAATACGAACAACTACTGGAAAAATATAGAACCCAGGGGCTATCTATAAAAGAAGTTAACGAGTTTAAAAATCAAACAGACTGGTTTTCATATGAACGACTTTATGTAGCAAATAAATTGGCAAAAGAAATTCTAGGAGAATCTGGGCTATCACTTTAAAACGACAATAGTGGCCCGGTGACCAACCCGGCCGCCATCCCTACGAAAAGAAAAGAAAGAGTTTATCATGAAAAAGCTACTGCTCTTACCACTTATATTTACACTTGTTTTTAGCTATTCATTAAACGCTCAAGAACGAGAAAACTATTTTAACCAACTCCCCGATGAGATATTATATAAAATTATTAAAACAACTATCGTACAAAACCCTCAAAGCTATATCTCTATATTTTTTACATGCTCCCATTTTTATAAAATCTTAAAGCAAGTGATTCGAACTATTACAATCGAAGCAATAGATAAAACTTATCATCCAGAAAACCCAGCTCTAAATTTTGACTTTGACTCATGGAGAAATAGCCTCCACCCCATAACAAGAGAAGCAACAAAACCCGTATTAGAAAGGTGCGTTAGAAAACTCATCAGAAATAAAACAGAAGATCAACTAAATGATTTTCTATATAAAATACATGAAAAACGTGATTTTAATTACATAGAAGAAGTAATCTTTAACAAAGTTTTTTGTGAAAGAGAGTTTAAACGAACAGATAAAAAAAACTATTCATCATCAATAGATGAAAAATTAAGATTCCTAATCTCTACGCCAGAAACCAAAGCATGCGATAATCGTGGGTTCCCCAAAACTTTTATGCACTATATCATTAAAAATATTAGAGTAATAGAAGAACAGGAACTATTAGAGTTTGTTCCCCTCTGTTTTAGATCAAACCTCGAATATACTGAAAATGCTATAGAACTAACTTTTGATGTACTTAAAATAATTAACATGGCAAAAGAAATAAAACATATAAGTATACGTCATAACAAAATAATAACCCAAATCCCTGAAAACATTAGATACTGCTATAATACTGAAAAGCTTTATATAGAAGAAAATCCGCAACTACGAAGTATACCACAAAATACGGCACAACTAACAAAAATAAAAAGCATTACTATAATGGGGTGCGAAAACATTAAGGATATTAGCCCTATTTGCAAACTTAGAAGCTTAAAAAATATAGACGTACAAGGACTAGCAAGCCTACCTGAAAGTTTCATACAATTAGCAAGCTCAATAAGAAATAGAAAGTTCTACTTCTTTACTACAAAACCAAATGTGCGTCGGACTGATATACAAATAACTCGTCCAATAAAACTAAAGTATTGTCCATGTGATGATTTTGATTTTTAGAAAAATATAAACAATACGAACAACTACTTGAAAAATCTAGGGAAATCTGGGCTATCACTTTAGAACGACAATAGTGGCCTGGTGACCAACTAGGCTGCCATCCCTACGAAAAGAAAAGAAACGATCGCCACATATAGTGCAATCATTATAGTTTTGATTGATATTATTCTCTTTAATCCCCAACCCCAAAAGTTGTAACTTTGCAAACCGAGGTAAATTAAAAAAGGTTCCATTCTCTTTTTTAAAAATGGTTTGTTCAAAAAAAGAATACTTTTCTAAATTCTTAGAAAAATCATCAGCAACTTGATAACAACAAACTTTAGCACTGGGGCCAAAATATATAACAATATCAGATGGCTTCGAGTTAAAATTATCCTGAAAATCTTGAATCACATTAGAAATAATGCCGGCAACCAAACCCTTCCATCCACCATGAGCTATTCCAACAACATTCTTTACAGGATCATAAAAAACAATTGATAAACAATCTGCAGTAAAGACTCCAATTGCCACATGACGCAAACTAGTAATAAGATAATCACCAGTTGTTTTAAATAAAGTTAAATTATCAGGAATCTCAGATTCGTCTTTAAGGCATAAGCCATGATTTGAGTGCTCTTGTTTCGAGAAAACAAGCTTATCAGCTCTAGAAGTTTTTAGAATATCTTCAAAGACCTCTTTAGGCGCATCAACAAGTTTGAACTTATGATATGACTTTACACAACAATCCTTTTTATCCCCAAAACAAATTTTATACGAAGGTTCATTGTGTAAAATCATATTTCCATTTCTTATTGATTATTAATTTGAATTATTAGCTTCTTGCTTCTCCTCTTGTCGTCTTCTCAAAAACGTTGGTGTATCTAAATCATTTAAGCCAAAAGAAGCAGATGCTGTTTTTAGAATTTCGCTCTTTTTATCGGTTGTGTCAACCGTTATCTTTTGATGAAAAACTTCTTTTGCAAAAGCGAGCTTTTCATCCTTGACTGCACCAATAATATTTTCCTTGGACTTTTGATCAGGAAACCCTGTTGCAATCACTGTTACCTTAATTTGATCGCCAATATTCGAATCTATAACAGAACCCAATATAATCTGAGCATCAGGACTTACCATATCATGAACAAGGCTAGCAGCCTCATTAATCTCATGCAAACCAAGATCAGTATTACCAGTAATATTTATAAGAACTCCCCTTGCGCCTTGAATATTAATCTCTTCAAGTAACGGAGAAGTTATAGCACTCATTGCAGCCTGCTTTGCTCTATCAGGACCTTCGGCTACACCGGTACCCATAATGGCCATACCCATGTCTTTCATTATCTCTCTGACGTCTGCAAAATCAACATTAATATGACCGGCTCTGGTAATGATATCAGAAATACCTTTAATCGCTTGTTTTAAAACATCATCAGACATGGCAAAAGCATCAAGCATTGATATCTTTGGATCGGACATTTCTAACAACTTTTGATTAGGCACAACAATAATGGTGTCAACACTTTCTTTAAGATTATCAATGGCCTCTTGTGCATGCTGCATCCTCCGTTTACCTTCGAATGCAAATGGTTTTGTTACTATTGCTACCGTCAAAATCCCTAAATCTTTAGCCGCTTTTGCAAGAACTGGAATAGCTCCAGAACCTGTTCCTCCTCCCAACCCTGCCGTCAAGAATAGAATATCTGTATCTGCAATTTTTTCCAAAACCGGATCCAAATCTTCCTGAGCAGCTCTTCGTCCGATATCGGGATTAGAGCCAGCGCCAAGACCCTTTGTAAACTTTGCACCAAGCTGCATCTTACATTCAGCCTTAGAAAGGCTTAAAGCCTGAGCATCGGTATTTGCAACTATAAAACCAACCTGATCCAGATCCCCGCCGTCAATCATACTGTTAACAGCATTCCCCCCACCTCCACCTATCCCAATTATTTTTAAGCAGGCTCCCAGCCGCTGTTGCTCCTCTTCCTGCAGATTGAGCTCAATCATAAAACTCTCCTTTCTCCTTTTGGTTAACTATAAAAAATCATATAACCATGATCTCATTTTTTTAAAAACTTTTGTAAAAGTACAAAGTTCTTGATTACCTTTAAAATCTAAATTATTTTGTCCACCAGAATAAAGTAATAAGCCATATCCGGTAGAATATATAGGACTCTTAAGTAAATCCGGCACTTCAAGCTTTATATTTTCCTCTGCTTGCTCAAAACAACCGGGAAGGCCAACTCGCACATTAAGATTTAATGTTTTTTGAGTTAACTCTGGCATACCAGCAAGCAAGGAACCACCACCGGTTAACACTATACCAGAAGGCATAAAGGACATGAGTTTATATTTTATAAATTCATCAGAAAGAAGATCTATTACCTCTTGGGCTCTAGGATTTAAAACCTCAAAGAGTGAATAGGAATCTATAATCCTTCTTCCATCTTGATAACCAAGATCTACTTCTAATGTATCTTTATTTAAATCAAAATATTTATCTTCCCAAACAAACCCGTGACTTTTTTTTATAAGTTCCGCTTTGTTTAAGGGAATCCCAAAAGCTATTGCCAAGTCATTTGTAAAATGATTACCTGCAACCGGTATAACTTTGGAGTGTAATATTCTGCCATCTTTGTAGATAGCAAAATCAGACGTACCTCCGCCAATATCAAGAATGCCTACGCCAAGCTCCCGCTCAGATGGCGTAAGAACAGCATCTGCTGATGCTATTTGTTCCAAGACTATGTCTGAAACCTGAACACCCGCAAGCTGACAAGATCTTACAATATTTTGAGCAGAAGTTACGGCACCAGTTATAATATGAACTTGAGCTTCTAAACGAACTCCATGCATCCCAACGGAATCTAAAATATTTTCTTGCCCATCAACCTTAAAATATTGTGGTAAAACATGCAATATTTCCTGGTCCGGACCTATTGGCACAGCCCTTGCAGCATCTATAACTCTGTCAACATCATCTTGAGTTATATCATGACTTTTTACAGCAACAACACCGGTAGAATTTAAAGACTTAATATGGCCACCCGAAATACCAACACATGCTGTATCAATCTTTACTCCAGCCATTGCCTCGGCTTTTACTAGTGCTTTTTTTATTGACTCAACTGTCTTGGCAACATTAACAACAACCCCTTTTTTCAAACCATCTGAAGGATGATGTCCTATGCCAATCAGTTCTATTTTTCCCAAAGAATCTTGCAATGCCACTAAAACACAAATCTTTGTTGTTCCTATATCTATGGCTGCAATCATCTTGCTAGATATTTTCATTCCCATTGCTCTCTCCCCCAAAAATCTGCATCCACAAATTTTGCTACGATGCAATTATCATACCTTAAATCAAACAATTCCTTTCTTCTCACAGACTTATTAACTTCCCGAAGACTTAAAACCTTTTCTAGGTAATCAAATTTTCCAGACTTAATAAAATTATTATCAGTCAAAACAAAATAATTTAAATCTTTAGGTTTTAATAGTATTTTTGAGTTTTTCACATAATTCAGATCATATTTTTTGAAAAATTTTTTTGGAATATTTTGAACAAAACAATAAACATCTTTGTTTAGTTTCTCTTTGATAAAACAAGAACCAATTTTAATAGCACTTAATTTTTTTAGATCAAAATCTTTAAAAAGTCCAGGCTCAAATAACCTTTTTTTATTTGCCAGTACGAACTTATCATTAACGAAATAGCTTGGCACAGCCCCTAATATTTTGATTTTCATGCAAGCTGGGTTAATAAAATCCAGCTCTACTTTTTTTATAATTTTATATTTTTGTTTTAAATCAGAACAAACAAAACCTAAATTTTTTTTCGAAAAATCCAGCCCTGAAAGTTTGTCTTTTATGAATGATGAAATATTATTTTTCAGATCATTTGAATAAATATGATCAGTATCTATTAAGATATCTTTAGAAGCTAAGCTTGTAACAACAAGAAAAAGTATTAATATTTTTTTAATATACTTATTCATCATTAGCACCACTTTTTTTAATTACTTATATTAACCTGCAATACAAGCTTAGAAAAAACGGCACTAATTGTGCAATATCTCTAAATTTTAGGTCTGGAATTAGCTACCGACCTGGCTAGACTTTAGAGTTCAGATACCTTCTGTGAAACCAAAAATAGCAATATACCTGCGGCAACAGAAGCATTATAAGAAATATCAGGAGTCCTTTGGGGCAACATAACAATGGTGCCTTCTTTTAAAAGCCTCTTTGAAATCCCAATAGACTCATTACCGATAACAAGACATAATGGCTTTTCATATGTCACCTTAGTTGCATCCTTGGCATTCTTATCAAGAGCTGCCATATAAAACTTATAGCCTGCCTTCTTAAGCTCAGTAACAGCCATTTGAGCCGTTGGCATAACACAAATATCTAAGTGTTCAGCAAGTCCGGCAGAAGACACTATTGCAGCGGCATTTAACGGGGCAGCATTTTTTCTACATAAAACAACTCCCGTTACACCGGTACAATAAGCTGAACGTAGAATTGCGCCCAAATTTCTTACATCTTGTATAGAATCTAATAACAAAATAAATGGTTTTTTATTGGGATCAAAAATTTTTGATTGATACTTAAAAGGAGAAACTAGAGCAACTATACCCATATGGTCTGGCGTTCCAGCCATCTGATCTAATCTGCTTCTTGATACATACTGAATATTTGCAATTCTTTCAGGTAAATACTTCTGTATTCTATCCCAAGCTTTAGGTAATGGCTTTGTGGTATAGATAGAGTAAAGCTTTCTTTTTTTAGCTTTCAACATCTCAATAACAGGATGTACCCCGCAGACAACGTCGTACATTAATTCTTTTTTATTCTTTTTTAAGTTTTTAGCCATATTATTCAATTATCAATAAAAATCAAGATTGACGAAATTCAAAAGTTACAATAACTTACAATTCACACAATACCATAAAAATCTTATAATTAAAAACGAGTATCCCTTAATAATCCGGTTTATTTTAAATAAAATAGGATAAATATGTATTTATTAGAAGGCAACATAGGAGTTGGAAAATCAACTTTCTTAAAGCTAATCAAAGATTATATACCTGAAATGGAAGTTTCAACGGAACCTGTAGAAAACTGGAACAACCAAATATATGGTCAATCCTTATTGGAAAATTTCTACAAACAGCCTAAGAGATGGGCTTATACCCTAGAAACATTGGCCATGATTTGCCGAGCACGAGACCACATAAAAGAACAAAAAAAAGATAGTGCCAATATTATTATGGAGCGATCAATCTACTCTGGCCATTATTGTTTCGCCCAAAACGGCTTAAAAAGTGGCTTTTTCACCAATTTAGAATGGACTATATATAATAAATGGGTAGATTTCCTACTTCATGAAAAATGTGCTCCACCTCGTGGATTTATATATCTACAAGCAAATCCAGAAAACTGTCTTGAAAGAATCCGAAAAAGAAACCGTATGAGCGAAAAAACAATGTCATTGGCATACGTAAAAGATATACATGATTGGCACGAAAAATTTTTAATTAAAAAAGAAGGTATTTCAGACGTATTAAAGAAGGTACCGGTACTGGTTTTAGATTGTAATGAGGATTTCGTAGAAAATTCTGCAAACATACAAAAACACATAGCTAAACTTGAGTTATTTAAAGAAAAAACTTTGACTTATTAGAGTTTTTTGTCTATTCTTCAAGTAATTCAGGCCATTTTAGGGGCGAATAGCTCAGCTGGTTAGAGCACCTGCCTTACAAGCAGGGGGTCACAGGTTCGAATCCTGTTTCGCCTACCATTAAAATTAACCTGAAATATTTTGTTGAAATATTTTTCAACTTTGATATCTTGATCTTAGTCTTATATGTTGTTCCTCGGTAGCTCAGTTGGTAGAGCAAACGACTGTTAATCGTTGGGTCGCAGGTTCGAGTCCTGCCCGGGGAGCCATTTTC
>CAYVQB010000021.1:3744-16309 GCA_964453985.1 uncultured Pseudomonadota bacterium | reverse complement strand
CCTATCTTAATAGCAATGACTGGTATTGCTATATTGCCTATACCTATTGATGTTGACATTGCTGTGAAAAGCGCTTTACGTGCACTTATTGATTTTTCGCTTTTTATAAGTTTTTGTTTTTTGAATCCAAAAAGTAAGCGAAACATTTTAGGAATGGCTCTAAACTGTATAAACCTGCTTTTTAGAGTCAAAATAATTGCACCAAGTAATATGAAAATGGCAATGTAGAAACTTAGTGCTTCTGTTAATTGTCCTATAGTTGCATATAATTGTGTGAAAGCCATAAAATCTCCTCTTTTGCTTTCTGCTATATTGAGATTAAGATCATTATTTAATTCTTATTTAGTACAAGCCCATAGATGTTCAATGCTATGGGGAAATTTCTCGATAAGTCGAAGATAACCACAATCTGAGTATATTTTATACCAAAATATTGAATTTCTGGCAAATTAGGTCTATTTCGTCCTGTAAAATTAGATTTTTTTGTTTTGCCAGTTGGGCGTCTTGATTCTTAATAAATAAATTAGCCCTATAATTCCTGTAGTAAAATAGAAAGATCCATAGACCAAAGCGAACTTATAGATAGGATTTTGTATGTTCATGTGTGAAAACAGATATGCTACTGGGGCAAAGAATAGCAGACAACAAAAAAAGCGAGTCCACATTACTGTTCTTACGTCGCCGGCGCCTCTTAAGGCTCCAGCAAGAATTATTTGTATAAAGTCAAAAACTACTAATACACTTATTATAATAAAGACAGGGGATGCAAAGTTCGTAAATTTGTTTTTGGGATCAAACAAACCAATGAAATAATGAGAATTGTAACATAGGAAAAGCAGGCTACTTACAACTAAAACAGAAGTTAGAAGCATAGTTTTTTTTATGTCAGATTTTGCGCCAACCGGATCTTTTGCCCCTATTCTGTTACTCACTAAAAAAACTATGATTTGGGCAAATGCAACGGCTGGCAATAAGGCAAAGCGTTCTAGGTTTTTTATAATATCAAAAGACGCTATTGCATATTTACCCATCGGTGCAATCATTTTACTTAGCCAAACATATGATAATGAGATAGCTGTTTTATCTATCATAATAGGCCAACTTAGGTTCAATAATCGTAAAGCTTGTTTCACATTAAAAAAAGAGATGAATATTTTTGTGAAATATTTTTTATATTCCGCGCGTGAGAGTATGTACCAAATGGCAATAGTTATTGCAATTGAATATTGTATAATCGTAGCGACCGCAGATCCTGTGAGTCCCATTTTAGGGAAGCCTAGTTTTCCATGAACAAGGATATAATCAAAAATTATAAAGACTCCTGTTCCGGTCATTAAAATTGCCATTGGTGTGCGTGTGTTTTTTATTGCTTTCATAAAAGCAAAAAAACCAAGAGAAATAAATGTTAATAATATTCCTAAAGATTTTAATCTTAAAAAAGGAACCCCAATTTGAATCATTTGTTCGGGAACGCCTAGCCATTTAAAGATGCTAGAGGCAGTAAAAAAAATTAGAATAAATTGTGCTATTCCCAGGATTACTGTTGTCCAGAAAGTATCTCCCAAGTCTCTGCCGCATTGTTTGAAATCTTGGGCTCCATTATGTCTGCCAATAATTGCCATGGTTGCAACAGGAATTGCTTCTGCGAATTTTAAAAGACTATGGATAAGATTATTTGCCATACCTAGTGCGCCATAGGTAGTTGTAGATTTTAGGCTTGCAATAATATAAGAATCTATTATTGGAGGGAGAGAGATAAACATTGTGGCAAATATCATTTCAGGAAGCCACAGGTATAAAATTTCTCTTATTGACTCTCCATTTTCTCTCATTATTTTAAATTTGCTGTTATCCATAGGCTCCCTTTTTTTTAGATTGCCAGACTGGTTTTCTTGTCATAAAAATATATAATCAATACAAAATTAAATTTAAATTAAAAACAAGTAAAACCACTCTAAAGGAAAAGCGTGATCTTTGCAACTTTTAGGCTATTAGGAATTTCACTATTTAGATTCGTTGGACTGTTAGCTTTTTATTGTTCTAAAAAGCGAAAGCCTGTTGCGAAAAGAAATATAGATCTGTGTTTTTTAATAAAAAAAAATATAGATAAAAAAATAAATAAAAAAATTCTAAAAGATAGTTTTATATCTCTGGGTCATTCTTTCGCGGATTTTTTGTTGTTAAGATTTTATAATAAGAAAAATATAAATAAATTTGTATCTTCCAAAAACTTAGATTATTTTACTCAGGCTTTACGTTTAAATAAAGGGACAATTCTTTCTACTGCGCACTTTGGAAGTTGGGAGTTGGCTGCACATTATTTGGCTTTAAATAATTTAAAAAGTTTGGTTTTATATAATCCAATAAAAAAAATTAATTGGCTTGAAAATTTTGTTAAAAATAATAGACAGTTAAGTGGTAATGTTTTGATTGCAAAACAGAATGCAATTTTGTCTGTTTATAGACAGTTAAAACAGGGTAAGATAGTAACCTTTATTATTGATCAAAATTGTTCTCCAAAAGATGGACTTAGAGTGCCATTCTTTGGTCATAATGTATGGACGCATACTGCGTTTATTAAGCTCAGCATAAAGACTGGTGCGCCTATTGTCCCTGGTTTTATGTTTGCAAAGGGTTTATTTAAGTATGAACTTGAAGCGTTTGCTCCCCTGTATCCAGAGGATTATAAGAAGTTTGATGATCCTGAGTATCAGATGGCTCTTGATAGTAACAAAGCTCTTGAAAAAGCTATACTGAAAAGCCCTGGCCTTTGGATGTGGCAGCATAAAAGATTTAAGAATTTATGAATAAAAAGTTTTTATTATTATTTTTTTTATTAACTTTGTTCCCATTTATATTTATACGAGGTGCTTCGATACATACTGTAGCTTTGCCAATAAAACTAGATGATAGTAAAGCTATTTTTAAAGATAACATTCGAGTATCTTGTGATAGCCCAAAAGTTATAATAAAAAGTTGGAAAATAAAAACAGAACCCGTTATAGAATTCATTTCTTCTTTCAGAAAAAACAAAAAGCTTTTTAATCAGGATTTTAAGATAGAGCTAGAGCTTGAGTTTCGGGATGAAAAAGCGAAATTATTCTGTTCTTGTTTTGTATTAGATCTCTATGGCAAAACAAGGCCTAAGACTTTGCTATATGACCTAAAAGATCTTCTTTGAGTTTATATGCATACTCAGTATTTATTCTTTTTATTATATTTTCTTCTGGTACAAGCTTTTGGTTGTGTAAATTTAATTTTTCTTTAGCTTTTAGTATTTTTAATACATGGTCATCAAGTTCTTGTTCTAGAATTATTTCTTCTTTTATGGCTTGCTTAATAAGTTCAATAGATTCTGGGATATTTTGTGGGCATAGCAGTATGTCGTTGCCAGCTTTTAATGCTAAGAATGCTGCTTGTTCTGGGGAGAAATACTTTAAAACACCTTTCATTTCTAATGCATCAGATATAATAAGCCCATTAAACCCCAATTGTTCTTTTAATAATCCAGTGACAACTTTTCTTGATAAAGTTGTTGGAAGCTTTGGGTTTGGTTCAAGCTTAGGGACAGATAGATGTGCAATCATAATAGAGATATTGTTTTGTAGTTGTTCTATCATTTTATTAAATGGGTATAATTCTTCCGAAAATAATCGTTCTAAATTGTGATTTATTATTGGTAAATCTAAGTGAGAATCTTTGTCTGTGTCTCCATGTCCAGGAAAGTGTTTTAAGCTTGGGATAATGCCAGCGTCTAGTAATCCTGTTGCAAATGCTAATCCATTTTTTACGACCTCTTCTTTGTCTTCACTAAAAGAACGAATGCCTATGACAGGATTGTTCGGGTTAGTGTTGACATCAATGACTGGTGCAAAGTTTATATGTATTCCTAATGCTTTGCATTGACGGCCAATTTCTTTGCCCAGATCGTGAATTAAAGCATAGTTTTTAATCTTGCCTAGGAATAAATTTTTGGGATAAGATATTGCCTTTTTAAGGCGCATACCCAAGCCCCATTCACAATCTTGTCCAATTAAAAGAGGTACAGGACTTTGTCTTTGATAGTAATTTGTTAGTTTGACTTGTGTTTCAGGATCCCCTTGGAAAAAAATTAACCCACCAATATGATAGTTTTTAATTAAATTTAACAGGGATTGGTCTATTGGTATACATGGTAAAAAGTCTTGATTCTTTGAGAATGCTCTTATCATGAAAAGCTGTCCGATTTTTTCTTTTAGTGACATGTGCTCTAAAGTATCTTCGGCCCAGCCTGCGTTAAGATTTGATATAAATAAAGTAACGATTACAAAAAGAAAGCTTTTTGTTCTTGTCATGGTTTTTACCTATACAAATAATGTTTTCGGGATAAACGTTTGAAATAAGTTATATCTTTTTCAAATTTTTGTTTAATATTATTAACGCTAATATTGTTAGTAAGCGCTTTTCTTATTTTACTTGTGCCAACAGCTTTATCAAACATGCTAATTCGACTTCTTGTAGCAAGTTTAAACAGATCTTTTTTGGGATAAAGCTTGTTGTGAACTTTTATAAAATGAAATTGAATATCCATTAAATTAGCACGCTTTGGGTCTGTAAGATGTATCTGTACTCCATGAAATTCTTTATTTTTACTTTGACCGTAAAATGGTTTGTAACAAACAGGGCTAAACTTTACGCCATATAAGTTTAAAGCGTTCATATGTTTTGCAAGTTCTTGCTCATTTATCCATTCAGCTGCAAAAGTCTGAAAGGGTAACGTGTAGCCTATTCCTGTTGATATAACTTGAAGTTCACCCACTATTCCTGAAGCAGGATAATAGAAAGCGCTGTCTTTATTTGGAATATGAGGTGAAGTTGGTATCCATGGTAAACAAGTATCCGTAAAGCCCATAGTACGTTTCCAATTTTGCATTCTTACAACTTTCAGCTTACATTTTTTGCTTACCCCAAGCATGTTTTCGGAGTTTAATAAAGTTGCAAGTTCACCACAGGTTAACCCATAAATATATGGTATTTTGAATTTGCCTATAAAAGATAAATATTTTTCTTTTATTATTGGCCCCTCTATTTTTTTGCCACCTAATGGATTAGGGCGATCTAAGATCACAAAATCTATGTTATTTTCAGCAGCAGCCTGCATAGCAAGTCCCATTGTGCTTATATAAGTATAAGATCGGCAACCTATGTCTTGTATGTCATAAACAAGTGTGTCTATATTTTTTAGCATGAGTCTTGTTGGTTTTCTTGTTTTTCCGTGTAAAGAAAAGACTCTTAATTTTGTTATAGGATCTCTGTAGCTTTCAATATATTCACCAGCTATTTTATCGCCTCTTATCCCATGTTCGGGACAAAATAGGGCGATAAGCTTACAACTTTTATTTGCATGTAAAATGTCTATTGTTGATTTTAGGTTACTATCTACTCCCGTTGCGTTTGTAATTAGACCTATTTTTTTATTTTTTAAGACATCGAAATTATTATTACGTAAGACGTCTATTCCTGTTCTAACCAGAGGATGGATTGATTTTAAGTTTGTATGAAATAGGATGGGTAAAATAAATAAGAATAAATATTTTTTCATTACTTCCCCCTAAAAAAAAAAGCAGGGCAAAGGCCCTGCTGAAAATTCTAAAGACTATATTTGTCGTCAGCGAACGCTGTTTTTTCGGTTTCGACTTTTTGTCGTTTATCTATATTTTTTTTCTTTTCTTTTACTAGAAGTTTGACCATCTTATCAATTGTATTGTCGATAGTAACGTACATGTCTGTACCTTCATCATGAGCCTCTAGTGAAAGCTGAGGTGTTTTGAGTAATAATTCTACTGCATGATGAGGATGTTGAGGATTGGCTTTTAACCAGAGCTGTATATTCATCGGAGTTGTGAATTCTGGATCTTTTAGAAACTCTTCTAATTTGTTTAGCTTTTCATTTGCGTGAGCTTCCATTGGTTCAGAATGTGGCATATTATGAAATGTGATTTGTCTCTTCATATTTCTCCTTAATTTCTGTAGAAAACTGCTTACCTAAATACATCTCTTTTGTATACTGGTTATTTATTATATCTTTAACTCCACCAGTTGTAACTATTTTCCCACTAATAAGTACATAAATTCTGTCAGCAATAGATAGAAGCTGGTCAACATTATGATCTGATATTAACACAGCAATACTATCTTTTGCCATATCAGAAAATATTTGTTTTAATTCATAAATTGATTTTGGGTCAACGCCGGCAAAAGGTTCATCAAGAATTATAACTTTTGGATGCATTAAAATAGATCTAGTGACTTCTAGTTTTCTTTTCTGGCCACCAGAAAGAGTGCCTGCTAATTGTTTTGAATGTTCTGTTAATCCTGTTTGCCCAAGGCCTTTGAGCATCTCTTTCTTAAAAATTTCATAATCTTTGTTTTTCCAATAAGAATGATATTGATAAACAAGTTTTAAATTATCGAGGACGCTCATCTGAGCGATAAGAGATGTTTGCTGAGGCAGGTATAAGATGCCGTTTTCCACCCTTTTATATATGGTCCAATGATTTATAATCTTATTATCAAGTGTAATAAGGTTGGAGTCATCAGTTTGTTTTGGGCTCTTGAGTAGTCCCATAATTGTTCTAAGTAGAGTAGTTTTACCAGCACCATTTGGTCCTAAAAAGGCAACAACTTCTCCCAAGCTCGCATAAAAAGAAACGTTGTTTAGTATCTGTTTAGTTTTATATGATTGAGAGAGATTTTTAGTTGCCAGATAAGCCATACTATACTTTTTTTATAACAAATTGTACTGGGCAGCCTTCGAGGTCATAATTTTTACGTAAAATGTTTTCTATAAAACCAAGTTGAGGTTCTTTAAACCATTCAGGATGATTTACATGTAAGACAAAAGTTGGAATTCTTGCTTTAACATGTCTGATTTTGAATAGTCTCAAGGCGTTTCTTTTGTGATACATTGGTTTTTTTTGCCATTCTTCCTGTACCGCTTCATTAACTTTAGTGCTATTAAATTCTTGTTTTCTACGGTGCCATGCCTTTTCAAGCTGTAAAATGATTTTACCTATATTCTTTTTGTCTTTACATGAGATCCAAAGTTTAGGAATCTTTTTAAGGAAGTAGTCATATTGTGTTAATTCATGTTCAAAACTTTCTCTATCATATTCGCCTAATAGATCTGTTTTGTTGAGTAGAATTAATATTGATTTTTTTTGTTCGTATGCATAAAACAAAAGCTTTAGCTCTTGGTCAGTTAGTTTTGTTGTTGATGCATCAATCATTATCATTACGATATCAGAGGTTCTGACCGCTTCTAAAGAACTTTTGACCATCAAACTTTCTAGGTCTTGTGCTACTCGGCTCTTTCTTCTTACTCCAGCGGTATCTGTAATTTTTACAAGATCTTGAGAAGAATAGATTGTCTCAGAAATTGCTTCTCGAGTTGTTCCTGCGACTTCTGTAACAATAGAACGATCTTTTCTTGCCAGGATATTCATAAGGGATGATTTACCTACATTTGGTTTTCCAAGTATAGTAACCTTGTATTCCGGCTTTTCGTCTACTACTTCTTCTGCCTGTGCATTGACATGTTCAGTTATCTTTTCTAATAAATCAACCATTCCTGTTCCGTGAGTTGCTGAAATAGGAAGAATATCTTTAAATCCTAACTTATAAAATTCAGGATAGTTAGATTCGTATGCTGCTTGGTTATCAGCTTTATTAAGTAAGAGGAGGACTGGCTTGTTTGTTTTATGCAAGACCTTTGCTATTTGGAGGTCTTCTTGTACTAATCCGTTTTTTGCGTCGCATACGAACAATATTATCGCAGCCTTTGATAGCATCTCAAGAACCTTGACCCTGACTTGTTCTAGTATTGGATCAGTAGCATTTCTTTTCTTCTTTAAAGAAATGCCTCCAGTATCAACAAGTTCAAACTTTTTGTTATCCCAAGAAATAATTTCGCTTACGTAATCTCGAGTTACTCCTTCTTCATGCAATACTATTGCTCGGGTGCCCTTTGAAAATCGATTAAATAATGTAGATTTTCCTACATTTGTTCTGCCGGCGATAATGACTTTTGGATATTTTGTAATCTTACTCATAGCTTTTTAATTTTACCTGGAAAAAATTTTGTTAATAAACTAGCCTTGGGCCATTCTTGTTCGTTTGTAATGCTTAAATAGTTAGCATTATTATTATAGCCTGATTGTTTAATTTGGTACAATGGATTTGTTTTTGGTTGGTAATTTTGCTGATTAGGTGCTTGTGGGGTGCTAACAGGCTTATTGGTTTGTTGAACAAGATTAAAATCTGTATATTGTGTGAAAATTTCGAAAAAAGCCTTTCCCCAAATGCTTTTAGACTCTCTGAGCTTATCTTTAAAGAAATTGCTATTGTTACTCAAAGCTATGTTAATAACTTTTTTTTCTTTATCAAACCCTAGGAAAGTGGCCTGATTTATTATTGTTTTTAATAATGCGTCGTCTAATAGGGCTATTTTTTTTAAAAACTGCTGCCAATTGTTATCAGTATCTTTTTGTATTATTGGGGTTGTGACTGTTGGTTCAATTGGGTCAATTGGTTCAATTGCTTTTTTCTCAGGGATAATGGTACTAAACTTGTTAATTACGGGCCTGGGTTCAGGGACTCTTGCTTGCACCGGTGGAGACTTTTCAGCTTTTTGCACAGGAGGTAATGGTTGGCTCTTGTTTGCTTTGTACAAGCCAATTAACTCTTGTAGATCTGCAATATTTTCTTGTTGGCAAATCTGAAGCAATACAGTTTCTAAGAATATAGTCTTTTGTGGTGTTTTTAAAAAGATTTCTTCTTGGGACCACAAGAGTTGTAATATTGCATTTAGTCTATTTGTTGAGCATTTTTGAGCCAGAGCTTCAAGAGCTGGTTTATCATTAAAATAAGTAGGCAGGGTTTTTGTTTCAAATTTTACCCATATCAGACTTCTGCAAAGCTGTACTAACATGTTCCATAAGCTTTGACTGTCTAAGGTCTCAAATGAGATGGCGTTTAATTTTTCAAGAAGTTGTTTTGGGTTCTTGTCTAGGAGAGTGTCAAAAATTTCTAGGAGTTCTTTTTCGCTTATCTTACCCAAAACATGCAATAGGGACTCAACTGTTATTGAATCTCTGCTAAATCGTATTCTTTCCAGCAAGTTTATAGCATCTCTGGCTGAGCCTTCTGATTCTTGTATTATTAGATCTAAGGCTTTGTCTTCAATTTCTATTTGTTCGTGTTTACATATATTCTGTAAGTGTGCCTTTAAGCTATCATTATTTATGGATTTAAATATAACCTGGAAGCATCTAGATAACACTGTTTGGGGGAATTTTTGTAGTTCTGTTGTTGCCAATATAAATAGGGCAGATTTGGGAGGTTCTTCTAATATTTTTAAAAATGCATTGAAGGCGGCCTTACTTAGCATATGCGCTTCATCTATTAGATATATTTTCTTTGAACCAAAGATTGGCATATAGGAGCAGGATTCTAAGATTTGACGAACGTTTTCTACTCCAGTATGAGATGCTGCATCTATCTCTATAAAGTCAGGGTGATTGCTTTTTGCCATAGCCTTACAAGAGTCACACTCAAGGCATGGCACAGGATTCTTAGCCGGATCCTTTTGGAAATTTTGCAGATTGTGACAATTTATTGCTGCAGCAAATATGCGGGCTGTTGAGGTTTTACCGCAACCTCTTTGTCCTGCAAACAGATACACAGGAAAAAATTTCTTTAAATAAATACTGTTTTTAATGGTTTTGATTGGTATTTCTTGACCAATTATTTCATCAAAGTTTCTGGAACGCCATTTTCTGGCTAAATTAAGATTGCTATTTTGGTTCATATATTCTTAAGAGCTTTATGTAAAAAGTATTATTACTTATTTAAGTATAAATTATATTTAAAAAAGAACGAAAGCTCAAGTGTGGACTCTAGATATATGAAAGATAAAAGAAGTATATATATATATAAATAGAAAAAGGGAGAGGTACAGAGGCCATCACTCCTGCTGCTTCCTTCCGGATCTGACAGGTTAAGCGAAAAACCAACTTACCAACTCCCAATTTTTAGCCACATAGGGCGAAGTCTGGCGGAGAGAGAGGGATTCGAACCCTCGATGCCCCTTTCAGGACATACACGATTTCCAGTCGTGCGCTTTCGACCACTCAGCCACCTCTCCGGGAAAAATTATTTCTTTGCAGCAGCTTTTTTTTCAACTATTTTTTCAACTATTTTTTCAACTTTATCTTTGGCGACAGGGCTTTTAACATTTTCAAGTTCTTTTTTAAGCTCAGGCTTTGTTAACCTGTCTGTTTCTTGACCTTGTTCCAATGGTTGTTCTTTTACTTCTTTAAGCTTTTCTTTACTTGGAACAGCTTTTTTAATGGCAGGCTTAGGTTTTCTGGCATTTTTTTCTTCAAGTAAAGCGGCATCGCTTGCAGCCTTTTTGGCGATAAATTCTTCTTTTCCGTCTTCTATGCATTGAGCTAGATAGCCTAAAACAAAAGAAATAGAACGAGGAGAATCATCATTTGCAGGAATAAGAAAGTTTATTCCACTTGGATCTGTGTTAGTGTCAACCATTGCAATAATAGGAATGTGAGCACTGACAGCTTCTCTTATAGCAGAATGCTCTTTTTTAGCATCAACTACAATTGCAGCTCCTGGAGGGAATTCCAAGTTTGTGATTCCACCGACATTTTTTTCTAAGCGACCGATTTCTTTTTGAATCATGCTGATTTCTTTTTTCTTATATCTAGAAGCACCTTTTTTGATCACATCTTTTAGGTGAAGAAATCTTGTTATAGCTTTTTTTACTTGTTCAAAGTTTGTTAATGTTCCACCGATCCATCTGTTAATAACAAAAGGCATATTTAGTTCAGTAGCGTGGTTTTTAATGATATCTACAGCGGCTTTCTTTGTGCCGATCCACAAAACAGACTTACCATCGCTGGCAAGACCTTGTAGGTATTTTCCGGCTCTTTCTAATAAGAAAGCGGTTTTTGCAATATCAATAAGATGTATGTTATTTTTTGTGCCCCAAATGAATGGACGCATGCTTGGAGACCAGCGGGATGCTTTATGGCCAAAATGAACACCTGCTTTAAGCAGATCTTTTAAATCTATCATGAGATAATACCTTTTTGGGTTATAACAATCACCTCTTGGGTATCCATAAAGTTTTGTTTAACTTTAAAGATTAACCACCCGTTGTATTTAAAGAGGCGAGATTCAACATATTAAACAACTAATATCTTATATGTAATATCTTACATAAAGATGTTAAAACTATACCAAAAAATAAGCAAAATTCAAGCTATAAATCATCTTCCCCGATAACTTGGTTATTTTCAATGATTTCATTGTACTTTTTGCCTATAAAACAGGAGATTGCTGTCCATACAATAGATATCCCTATTGCGTAGATAGAATCTAATCTAATAATATTTAAGGTGTTTTTAGCTTGTGCTATAAGGTTGAGAGTAGATCCTGATGTTTTAGACAGTGATCGTCCAAATGATTCTATCCAGGCTTTGGATTTAAATTTAATATTTTTGGTTGTTGGGATATATAATATTTCTTTTATAGGAGCATTAAAGCCATAGTTTAGAGCTCTGAGTAGGACCATTATGATAAATATCATAGAAAGACTTGGATAGGCTAAAAGGGATAACATTAAAAGTATTGTCATAAGTGGCATTATTAACAGACATTTTTTAACTCCTATCCATCTCAAAAAATTAGAGGTTCCGAATAGGGCAAATACTAATCCTAGACCCTGAAATGATGCTGTATATATAAACATAAAAGAGCTCATACCCAATATTGCATTATTATTTGCTATCGACATTAAGATTTGCATCTGATAGTCCAATATTACTGAGATAACCTCGTAAGAATATGTAATTCCAAAAATAGCGAGTACATAAGGCTTTGTTATCATTAACATTAACCCTTGAAGTAAGCCAACTTTGACTTTTGATTTGGATTGTCTTTTGTCTACTTTATAAGCAGCTTCATAACCGTGTAATAGTTGGTGTGGTATTTTTTTTATTATTCTCGATATACAAAAACTGGCTAGTAATAAGAATAATGAAGTTGCTATTATTAATATGGGGATACTAATTGACCCAGGTAAGCTTGTTTTTTGTATTAATAACCAACTTATTAATGGTGTTGATATTCCGCCTATTCTTGAGAATGCTACTATTTTGCCGTAATTTTGTTTAGCGTATTCTGGATTGTTTATAGAATTGGCAAATGCCCAAAAAGTGCTTACAACAAAAGCAGAAAACAGATCTAGGTAAAAATAAAAAAGCCAACCTATAAGTCTATATACTGATGTCTGGCTATTATTTAATCCAATTGTCGGATGCAATAAAAAAAGAGCAAAGACAACTCCTCCGATGGAATAAAGGATTAAGAAAAAGCGTACAACTTGCGACTGCTTCAGCCTGTCTACAAGTTTTGCATAAAAAAGCATACAAGGGAAAAGTATAATGATAGAAATCATTTTAGCTATAGGCACATATTCTTTACCTATTAGGGCTAAAAATACAGA
>CAYVQB010000021.1:0-3644 GCA_964453985.1 uncultured Pseudomonadota bacterium | reverse complement strand
CCAATTGCTTGTTTATTATCTACAGCATTTTGTAAGGTTTTACCTAAAAAGTAAACAATGATTAGCCAGCAAGATAAAAGGCTTAAACTGAAGGATAGGCTGAAAAATATAGCAAAAAAAGGAGAGGCCTTCTTGATTGATATGTTAAATGCAGATCCAAAACCTTTAGCTATTCTTGAGCCAAACGCGTCAGTCCAAGCTTTGGCTTTAAACTTTATATCCTTTGTTGTAGGGATATATAAAATTTCTCTTGTTGGATGATTTAATGCATAGTTTAAAGCTCTTAAGCCTACGAGGGCAACAACGAACATACCTGGTGTTGGATATATGCATGTTACTATAAGGAGTATTATGCTTAAAATAGGAAAAGCAAATAATGAAAACCGTATGCCCAGTATTCTTAGCAATGGCGTTGTTCCTAGTACTGTGATAACCAGGCCAACACTATTCATCATAAAGTAATAAGAACCGTAAAAAGCGGCCAACCCTGAGGCTGTAGCGTAAGAGGCGTCAGCTGATCTTAATACTCGATAATCAAATATGACAATTATGATTTCATAAAAAATTACTAGTGAAAAAATTCCTAAAACATATGGGTTTCTAATGATAGTTGTAAGGCCTTCGAACGAACCCTTTACGGATTTCCAAAAACTCCTCTTCTTAGATTCGTCTTTGTGCTTTTCAATTTGGTAAACGGCTTCGTAGCCGTGCATGTAGTATCCGGGTACTTTTTTCATTAAAAAGTAGACAGATATTGCGGCACCAAATAAAAGAAGGCTACCTATTAATAGAGTATTCGAAAGAAGGACGTACTCTTTTATTGTTGTATTTCGTGTATAAATTGTGTATAAAAGACCTGCTGTTATCATGCTGCCAATCTTCGAGCCGCTGACAAGGAAGCCGTAGTAATTTTTTGCGTCTTTAGGTTTACTTATGGAATCGGCGAAAGACCAGAAGGCTGTAGAAACAAATGCATTAAAACTTTCCATGAAGAAATAAAAAAACCAACCCGTAAGTCTTGCCGGATTGGTTGCGGTATTTGCTATACCATAAACAGGATGAGAGAGAAGGAAGTAAAAAAGAATACCAACTATCCCATGAGAAATCGCAAAACAATAAATTAATTGGTAACGTCTTAGCCAGTCTACTAGCTTAGAATAAAGAATTATTAATGGGATGAGAATGAATAGGCCATAAAGCTTTGCTGCCGGTACGAATTCAGAACCGACCATTTTTGCAAAGATAGATACTTTTAATGGTCTCCAGATGGCTATGCATCCAGAAAGCAAGAGGAAGGTTGTCGACAAAAAGAGGACCTTTAGTCGAAATTCCTTTTCTATGCCCCATAGAGTTTTAAGTTTCGCAGACAGTTTATTTATCATTGATTATTCCCATTATTGTTTTTTGGATTGATAAATACAGTTTTAAAACGTAAACTTCTTGTGAATCAGGCTCTTGTTGGAGCTCTTATTTGAAGTATAGGCGCGAGGGGTTAAAAGTCAATAAAAAAACAATTTAAAAGCGCTTTTTGCGGGAGAAATTAAAGTAAATTATGAGATTTCTTGCGGGAATTGGCTTTTTAATCTACTATATTTAATATATAGATAGTAAGTAATGTGAGTCGATTTGACTCAGGATTAACCTAAGATTAACTGAAAATTAAATAGAGAAAATAACGTTATGGAACAAATATATAAACAAGTTGACCCAAAAATTTTACCGGTTTTACCTCTTAAGAACTTGGTTGCTTTGCCTAAGAGCATCGTTCCTGTGGTTGTAGGGCGAGATATATCTATAAAAGCAGTGGAATATGCCTTGCAGCACGGAAAAGAAATCTTTGTTACGGCCCAAAAGTCTATGGAGACGGAGCATCCGAAACAAGGTGACCTGTTTAAGATGGGTACTAGGGCTGTTATTTTACAATCCGCTCAGTTGCCAAACGGTACCTTGAAGATATTGATTGAGGGTAATTGTAGATCAAAAATAGAGCATTTTGTTGAAGAAGAACAAAGTCTTGGGTTTCTTATGGCTAAAACACAGGATTTAATTCCTGTGGCTTTGCCTGAAACTACAGAAAATAAGGCTCTTTGGAGAAATTTATTTGAATTATTCAAAGAATATATTAATTTAAGCGAAAAAGTTTCTGAAGATATTTTGAATGTATTAAAAAGCATTCAAGATCTTGATTATTTGATGGATACTATTGCCGTTCAGATTCCGTTAAAATTTGAAGTCAGGCAGGAAATCTTAGAGCTTATCGATTTAGAGAAGAGAGCTTTGAGATTAAGTGCTTTGCTAGAGAGTGAGCTGGAAGTATTGAGAGCTGAAAAAAACATTCGTAAAAGAGTGCAGCGCCAAATTGAAAAAAATCAAAAAGATTATTATTTAAATGAGCAGATGAGAGCTATTCAGCACGAGCTGGGTAGAGAAGATCATCAACAAGAAATCAATGAGCTTCGTAAAAAAGCTAAAAAACTAAAACTTTCAAAAGAGGCTCAAGAAAAAGTTGAAGCTGAGCTTAAGAGATTAGAGCAAATGCAGCCTACGTCTCCTGAAGCTTCTGTTAGCCGGAACTATGTTGACTGGCTTTTGGCTATGCCTTGGCATAAGGTTACAAAGGATGATATTAGTCTTGAGCAGGCCCAGAGTATTCTTGATTCTTCTCATGCTGGGATGAAAAAAGTTAAAGACATAATCATTGAATTCTTAGCTGCCAAAAAATTTGCAGGTCCTAAATTAAAGAAATCTCCAATTATTTGCCTTGCAGGCCCTCCGGGAGTTGGTAAGACTTCTTTGGCTATGTCTGTAGCTGAATCATTAGGCCGAGAGCTTGTGCGTATCTCTTTAGGGGGTATGAGAGATGAGGCTGAGATCCGGGGGCACCGTAGGACTTATATTGGCGCTATGCCTGGAAAAATTGTTCAAGCTATGAAAAAAGCAAAAGTGATGAATCCTGTTATTGTTCTCGATGAAGTTGACAAGATGTCTATGGATTTCAGGGGAGATCCTGCGTCGGCTTTATTAGAGGTTTTAGATCCGGAACAAAACAAAGCTTTTGCTGATTACTTTTTAGAAGTAGAATATGATCTTTCAAAGGTAATGTTTATAACAACAGCTAACGTTGTTGATAATATTCCTTATGCTTTGCAAGATAGAATGGAAGTTATTCATTTATCTGGTTATACACAACAAGAAAAATTAGAAATTGCTAAAAAATTCTTAGTTCCAAAGCTTTTAAAAGAATATGCTTTGACTTCTGAACAGGTTGATTTAACTGAAGAAATCATCACACAGCTTATTGATGAGTATGTAAAAGAGGCTGGTGTTCGTCAGCTAGAAAGAACATTGGCTACTCTATTGCGTAAATCGATAAAAGAGTTGCTGAGTAATAAGAAAATGAAAAAAGTTTCTATTCCCCCAGCTAAACTTGAATTATGGTTGGGCGCACCCAGATACAAGAAGCCAGAAAAAAAGGTTGGTCAGGAGATTGGCATGGTTCGAGGTCTTGCCTGGACAGAGGTTGGTGGCGATTTATTAGAAATAGAAATTGCTGTACTCAAGGGCAAGGGGGCTTTAACTTTGACTGGTCAGCTTGGCGAGGTTATGCAAGAATCTGCTCAAGCGGCTATGAGTTATATTCGTTC
>CAYVQB010000020.1:0-17010 GCA_964453985.1 uncultured Pseudomonadota bacterium | reverse complement strand
TCTTCAGTTGGCTTTTTGATTGGTTGTAAATTAGGATAAAAAAGTATGGGGGATCGAGTTAGTGCTCAGGAGCTGACTTATAAATTACTTAGTCAAGAAGAGAAAATTCAAAAAGGGTTGAGTGACGATCCAATAGTATCGTTAGTTGACTCTTTTTTATTTAATGCCGTTTATGTAGAGGCTTCTGATATACATCTTGAACAAACTAAGCATGATATGCGCGTTCGTTTCAGAATTGATGGTGTTTTATATGAACAATCTTCTATATCTTTAGAGCAAAGACTTGCCGTATTATCTCGGCTTAAAGTATTGGCCGGTCTTGATATTGCACAAAAGCGGGTTCCTCAGGACGGTAAAATTCGTTTAAAGCTAAATGATAAAGAGATTGATGTTCGGGTTTCAACTTTCCCTTCTATTTATGGTGAAAAAATAGTTTTACGAATACTTGATGGTTCGCAAAATTTTAAAACTTTAGAATCATTGGGTCTTGATCCTTCAGATCTTAACAAGCTCAATGGTTTAATAAGACAACCTTATGGATTTATTTTAGTAACAGGACCGACTGGCTCTGGTAAAACTACATCTTTGTATTCAATACTTTCTACTTTAAATAACTCTGAGCGCAACATTATTACAATGGAAGATCCTGTTGAATATAACTTAGATGGAATTGTTCAAAGTCAAGTTAACCCTAAGGCTGGATTTACCTTTGAGAATGGCCTGCGTTCAATATTAAGACAAGATCCTGATGTTGTTATGGTTGGAGAGATTCGGGATAAACAGACCGCGCAAATTGCCATAGAAGCTGCTCTTACCGGTCACTTAGTATTTAGTACCCTACATACAAATGATGCATCTAGTGCTGTCACAAGATTAATTGATATGGGTATTGAACCATTTTTGATTAATGCGGCACTTTCGGGTGTGTTGGCTCAACGTTTGTGTAGAAAACTTTGTAGTAAGTGTAAGTGCGAGGTTGAGCTGAAACTAGAAGAAAAAAATATTTTAAATAAAATATCTAGCCATAATATAAAAAACATCTTTAAGCCGGCTGGCTGTAAACATTGTTTTAATCTTGGATACAAGGGCCGTACTGGGATCTTTGAGCTTTTGCTTGTTGATGACAATATTCGTAATTTGATTGTAAATTCAACCGATCGTAATGCTATTAAGAATAGGGCTGTTATGAATGGAATGAATTTTTTGATTCAGGATGCTGCCAGTAAAGTGAAAGATGGGGTTATATCTTTGGAGGAATTAGTAAGAATTGTAGGAGAAGGATAGTTTTATGTTAAAGTTTATTCCCAAAATAATTAATAAATTTGAATTCAGATTTGTTTTTTATATTCTAAGTATTCTCTTAATTTGGAAGTTTGCATTAATTCCATTCAAGCAATTCAACGCCTTTGAAACGATTGCTCCTTTGCAGGTTTTTGATCAGAAAAAAGATGCTACAAAGTTTGAAAATTTTAATTTTGTAGAAGCAGGATTGGATTTACAAAAATTTGGTTTTTACGATGCACGTAAATATCATTTTGAAGTGAATGGTCTTGTTTGGTTTAAATTTGATCCTAAACTAGTATCAGTTGATGAGATTGGAAAATTTTTTTTTGATAAGGTTGTAAAAGAAACCAGGGGTAAACCTGTTGTTCAGGCAACTGAAGATGGTAAGACTATTGTCTTGTATTATGTTGAATTAATTTTTAAAAATAATCTTATTTTTAGAGATTTCCCTTATGATGATCATCGTGTCTTTATAAATATTTTAAATGAAGATCTTTTGAACAAGAATATTTTGTTTGTTACGAAAGATAGCAACTTTGCTATAGAGAATTGGAGATCTAGACTTTCAGATTTTGCTCTTGTAGATAAGGGCGCTGAGTCTGCTTACTATACATTGAAATCAGTGAATCACTTTTTAAAGAAAGATTTAATTTACCCTGAGGCTGTTTTTTATATAGATATCAAAACTGAAGGGCTTGGCGGATTTTTTATAATTTTATTCCCATTGCTTGTTATGTTCTTTTTATCACTTTTATCTTTATGCATTCCTGTATTTATTCATACTTTGTCTTTAACCTTACAATCTCTATTTACGTTGCTTCTTTATCGTTATGTTTTATCTTATGTTGCACCTGAGATTAGTGAATATGTGTTTTCTGATATCTGTTTTGTGACGGTATTGTCTTTTTTATGTGGTATTATACTCACCAATATTGTTTGTTTCCATTATTTAGATAGTGATGAAATTGGTTCAAGCTTAAAAGAAAAGATTGCATTTATTCGCAACCTAGCTTTTATATTGTTTTTAACAGCATTTGTTGTTATTTTTTATATGTTTTTGCCTAAATAATTATAGAAAAAAAAGGGAGCAGGTTTCCTGCTCCCTTTTTTTTTACTCTTGGAATTTATAAAAACTATTTAGTTCTGATCCATGCCATGACTCTATGCCTGAAAAGCCTAAATCGCGTAACATATTTATGTTTACATTTGGTTGAGCCTTTTGTTTTTGGATAAGATTATCGTCAAAAGAAACTACCCAGCCGTGAGAGTCAAAGCTAATCCAGTTACGTCTTTGATGCATTGCAATTAACTTATTTTTTATTTCTTGCCATGTTTGAATAAAAGATGTCTTCTTTTTTTCTTTTGTTTTTTCGTTTAGAGTTACTGTTTTTTGTGTATAAGCACTAGTTTTATATTTATAAAATAATGCGAGCATTGATAACCAAGGGCCTATTTTAGGGATTTTGGTTAATAGAGAAATTGGATATTTCATGTATCTTACAACAGGAATCTTATCAATGAGTTCAGCAATTTTATCGCTCATTTGCAAAAAATTAGCAAATCTGCTTTTATCTAAAAAAGATTTATAAAAGGCAATGGCATTTTTACTTGCAGCACCGTACCAAAGCATTCGAAGATTTTGTGTTACAAAATATGCAAGAGCTTGTTCGTTTCCCGGAAGAAGCTCGCTTGCTTTTTGTAGGTCATAGGGTGTGCCTTTTTGATCTTTGTAATAAACTGTTTTTCCGGTTGTAAAGTCTGAAAATAGTGTCCAGTTATTTAATAAATAAAAATCAACAACTTGTTGTGTTTGTTTATATAACTTTGGATTTTGTTTGAAAATATCTGCAATAGCGTATTGTAAAAACTTATCTTTGGTAAAATATTTATTGGACCATGGATTATTTTCTTGATCTTCTTTTACTAGCTCTTGAAGGATTTGTGATGCTTTATAGCCTGTATTTTTTTCAGATATGGTTTCATTATTATTATTGATTCCAAGGGTTAACAACATTAGTTTGTAGAGTCCCAACATATAGGGTGCGTATGAACTTTGTGTCTCATAATTATAATATGATGAAGCAATATTATAATTTTTGGCAATTTCACTAAATCCTAATTCATAGTTTTTTGGTTTATATGTCTGCATAATATTTGATCTAGGTAAGCCTGACAAATTTTGATATTCAGGTTTATCATATCCAGGAAATGTAAGAGTTGTTTTTCCATCATCATAATATGGAATTGTTGCGTTTAAAACTGGATAATATTTATGGTCCTTGATTGAATAAGCCATGTAGCCTCTGTCTTCGTTTTCAAAAGAATATTTTAAATTTTTATTTTGTATTATTTTATCAGGATTATTTTTTTGAAAACGAAGTTCTTTTTGCGAATCCCTAACAAAGGGTAGTTTTAAACCTGTTTCTGGTGATAGGTTTTCACTTAATGCATTAAACACGGGTTTGTTTAATGCTGTTAAATCTACGAAAAGAAAGGGCATACTGGCGGCATCAAGCATGCCTGTTATGCCACCCTGCAAAACTGTTTTTCCATTTTTTTTATAAAAGTTTGGAAGGACAGGGCCGTTAATGCAAATGTCATTGATATAATCTTGTAAAGACTTGTATTCATCTGGAGTAGAAGATTGGTTAATTTTGTTAAAAGCTAAATGCCATGCTCTTAGATATTTATGATTTTCTCCAAACCATTGCCTGCGATTGAATGCATCGTTCTTTTTGGCTTCAGGATTTGTATCAAAATTTGGTCCATATTTTTCTTTTAGATTTTCTAAAATCTTAAGATTTACCATTGGTGCTATCATACACATATCATTAACTTGTTGAGAAAAGAAGTATTTTGCCGCAGGATACAAAATTTGATTTGAAAAGAAACAACTTAAGAATATAAATATAAGAAGTTTTTTGAACTTCATATTACCCCCCGATAATAAAATAGAAAATGTGCTTTAAATTAAATTAACTGAATTGAGTTTAATTAATTTCAGATAGGGAAATCAAGAAAAACCCCGGCTCTAATAAAAAGCCGGGGTAAAGTTAGATAAGAATAATGTTTAAGTTTTAAGCAGCAGCAGGTCTATTCAAGAACTTTGCGGCATTTTCTAAGATAGTAGAATCAAAGCCTTCTGCTTTCAAAAGATCTAAAGCGATCTTTTGATCAGATACTCCAGGCTCAATCTTATATATAGGTTTTATAACGCCATCTTCTCTTGCTACAGAGACTTTGTAGTTCTTAAATTTACCATTAGTGTCTTGTTCCAGTTCTGTAAGAGCCTTGTAGTGAGTTGCTAGCATACAGCAGGTATTATTAAAGTCTGCTAGAGCTTTAGCAATTCCGTAAGCACCAGCTTGGCCTTCTTCAGCATTTGTTCCTGTAAAGATTTCATCCATCATAACAAAACATAATTCGTTAGGTTTTAATGCTGTAATGGAATTTAATAAATCCATGGCTCTTCGCATTTCTGCTTGATATAAAGATTTATTGCCAATTTTATCACTGATATTTAAATAACTGTTTATTTTTGCAAATGGTGTAAATTCCATTTTATCTGCAGATGCTATACCAATAGTTTGGCCTAAAATTAAATTTGTAATCACAGCTTTTAGAATTGTAGATTTACCACCAGCATTCGGGCCAGTGATTATAGCATTGTTTCCGGTTGCTTCACTTAATTCTAGATTATTAGTTACAACAGTATCTGGATTTAACATTGGGTTCCAGAAGTTAGATAAGCTAATATATGGTTTATCTTTTTGACAATAATCAACAAAGCAGTATTTAGCGTTAGGATTTTCTTGTAATTTTTTATAAAGTTTGGCGATAGAAAGATAAGCATCAATTTTGCCGACAGTTTTTATTGCTTTTATGAAGGTTACAGATTCTTTTTGCATGAGCTTAAAGCTTGATAATACTGCCCCAACATTAGATAAATAAGCAGGCTTACGTCTAAATGTTCTAGATTCTAAAGTTTTACTTAGTGTTTTTGAGGAATCACATGCTTGTGGAATGTTTTTTGTGCAACTAAATAGTTTTGCTAAAGATTCATTTTTTTCGATAATTTTATCGATACTTCTCATACAAAACATATACTTTGCTACATGGTTCATCTTCTGGTGAATATCGTTTATAACCTTTTGATCTTTTCTGATATTTAGTATTCCCTTTGTTATGAAGAAACCATTAACAGAATAAAGAACTATATATGGGAGGCATTGAAGGAATCTAAATTTATTACTTTCTAGTTTTTTTAATTCATCAAAAAATTCTTTTGGTGGAATAAATGTACCTTTTACTAGCTTGAAGACCTCTTTCCACATAATTTTTTGAGTATATGTATTTTTAAACAGTTTTGTGCCAAGCCAACCAAAGAAAAATGCCTGCATTAATGGGCAAGTTCCAACACTTAAAAAGTTGCGAGTTCTTTTATAACCATTTAAAAATATAGAATTAGTCTTCAGGCCTTCGGGCCATGCCTTTGGAGGATACGGTTGCTCTAAAAGTGTGGTAGTTTCTTTTTCTAATTCTTTCCAAAACCATATAAGCTCACCTTCAATTTCTTTTATCTGTTTAACTTTTGTATCTAAAAGATTAAATAGCTCTTTATTTTCAACTAACTCTTTTACGATTGCCTGTCTATTTTTGAGTTTTTCTATATTTGTAGTTGGCTGATAGAGCATTTTTGCAAAATATGCTTTACCTTGAAGCGTTTCATTATTATCGAGTGTGTTTAGAAGATATGTTTGAGCTTTGGTGTTCTCATCTTCATCAGAACTATAAAATTCTAAATCTGAGTAAACATTATTATTAAGAACTTTTTCGTAATTATGATCTTCCGGTTTCTTTGATGCATAGATGTCAAAAAACATTTGGGTTGCTTCATTTTCTAGGACGCAAGAATTTGGTAATTCTTCTGTTTTATTTATTATAGCTGGTGCATGTAAATCTGATACATTTGTATATTGGTTATCAGCGAGTGTGATGTTTGTAATAAAAACGGAACAAAGAAAAAGAGCAAGATTTTTTGACATTTTCATGAGAGACTCCAACCTGTTTTTGTATTTAATAATAAGTTTTAATGAGAGTCTCAATATATCAATATAAAATGTAAAATCAAGTTGTGTTTGCTTTGAATTCTAAGAGTTTTTTTGAGCTTATATGGATTAGATAAGCAGGGCGGTAAGCCCTGCCAAGTATATTATTTTATCCTAAGAATTTTTTGAAAAATCCTGAGATGCCACTGCTAGAGTTTTTAACTTGTTCGCCAAGTTTTTGATCATACTCTAATAGAGCTTTTTTAGTTTCAGCGTCAAGTTTTGTAGGTATATCACATTGTGGAATAATAATGAGATTTCCGTTTTGGTTGTATCTGCCAGGGATTGCAAAGCCTTTGCCTACAACAGTAATTTCTTGGCCGACAGGACAACCTTTAGGTATCTTAAGTGTATGTTTATTTCCATCAATATTTTCTATTTCAACCTGACATCCAAGAACTAATTGAGGATATGTTAGGTTTAAATTAGTAACAAGATTATTATCCTTGCGCCAAAACTTTTTGTCAGCTTCAACATTTATTGTTATATAAAGATCGCCAGATGAGCCTCCAAAAACACCGGCATCGCCTTTTTCTCTGACTCGTAATTCTGCGTTATTATAAATTCCCGCAGGAATACTGATAGTTAATTTTTCACGCTTTTGAGTTCTTGATTGTCCGTGGCAATTTTGGCATGGAGATGTTATTTTAAAACCTTGACCTGCGCATGCTGTGCATGGCTGAGAGAAGGCAAAAAAACCACGGGAATATTGTGTGGAGCCTGCGCCGTTACATTGGTCACAAATAGATGCTCTTGTTCCTGGTTTACATCCTGACCCATTACAGGTATCACATGCAACGTAGTGGTATATCAAAACTTCTTTTTTTAAGCCCAAGTATGATTCTTTTAGGCTAATATTTACAGATGTAGTAAGATCATGGCCTCTTTGTGGAGTAGGGCCAGATTTCTTTTGTTTTCTTGCTCTGCCGCCACCAAATAGATCTCCAAAGATATCGCCAAAGCTAGAGAATATATCACCCATATCGCTATATTCATGAAAACCAGAATCGCCTTGCATGCCTGCATGGCCATATTGGTCATATTTTTGACGTTTTGATACATCTGATAATACTTGATAAGCCTCTGAAGCTTCTTTAAATTTGTCTTCAGCGGCCTTATTGTCAGGGTTTTTATCCGGATGATATTTTATTGCAAGTTTTCTGTATGCTTTCTTGATTTCATCTTGGCCAGTATCTTTTGAGACTCCCAAGATTTCGTAATAATCTCTTTTGGTCATAATTTTTCTTTAATTTATAGGTTAAAATAACTTTAGTCTGTTTGCTTAGATTCTATTTAGATTATACGCAATATATACGAAGAATTCAATGTTTTTGTAAGCGACGGCATGGCCTGCCAACCGTAGCCACGTAGGGCGTAGGTTGGTGCCGAAGAGGGGACTTGAACCCCTACCCCCTTTCGGGGACTAGACCCTGAACCTAGCGCGTCTACCATTTCGCCACTTCGGCATTCCAATAGCACTAGTTTAAGTTTCGGGCCAAAAGTGTCAATTTTTGGTTATAAATCAATAGATGGAGGTTTTACTTTTGAGTGTCTTTTGCAGTGGGCACAGTAAGAGCCGTATTTTTTAATGCAATTTATACAAACATATATTTTTTTGTGGCATTTTAATCTGTAAATTGGTACCCATTTTGGAAGAGTATTAAACTTTCTGCCACAGGATTGGCATTCACCGGCTTCGTATCTATTTATTTTAGGTTCTTTAGGCTCTGGTAATAAGATTTCCCTTATTATTTCACTAACAGTTTCAGCATTTATTTTTCTTGTTTCTTCTTCGAGGAAAGGGGTTTTTGTTTTTTCTTCTATGACTATTACTTTTTGTTCACGTAAATTCTTCTTGTTTTTAGTACAGTAGTTGTTAGTAAAAGAAGTTACACAGATAAATAAAAGTGTGCTTAAGATTTTTAATTTATTATTTTTCAAAATTTAAAAATTACCTTACTAGTCTTTTATATTTTTCACTGTTGGCCATAGAAGTAAAAATATCGCCTTGTCTTGCGGGTTTAAAGTATATGTCAGCAGCTTTTTTTCTTGTTTCTTTTTCAAGCTGTTCTATTAGCTCAAAAAGATCGATGCTTTTACCTGTTGCAATATTAAAGACTTCGCCTTTCAAGTCTGTTTGTGTAGCAATTGTTAAATTAGCTTCGACTACTTTAGAAACATGAATAAAGTCTCTGGTTTGTTTCCCGTCGCCATAGATAGTCAATGGGTTGTTGTTAATTAAATCATCTTTAAATTTTGCAACAACAGCGGCATAGTGACCATTAGGATTTTGTTTTGGTCCATAGACGTTAAAGTATCTCAGGCTTGCAGTGTTGATGTCATATTCTTTAGCATATTCTTTGCATAGCTCTTCACTTTCAAATTTATATTGAGCATAGGGTGACTGTGGGTTGGCACTGTCTTTTTCTGAACATGAATCTGAACGGTTGCCATATACAGCAGCCGAAGATGAGAATACAAAAGTTTTCACCCCATTTTTTTTGCATGCGTCTAACAAGTTCTTCGTGCCATCGAAATTTATTTTCTTACATAATTTGGGCTTTTTTACAGAGTCGGCTACTGAGGCTAATGCCGCAAGATGAAAAACAAAATCTTTATTTTTTGTAGCACCTAAACAGGAAAAGAAATTGGTTATATCAGCATAAATAATGTTTACTTGGGAAAGAACATCACGTAAATTGTTTAGACTTCCAGTTGAAAAGTTATCTATAACGGTGACATTGGCTCCTAATTTTACTAATTCTTGTGCTATGTGAGATCCGATAAAGCCTGCTCCTCCAGTTATCAGGATATTTTTATTTTTATAGGATTCTGTTAGATGTTTCATTGTTTCCTCTTTTTTCTAAAATTTGTTCGGCCGCCCTTGCTCCATCTAAAAATGCTTCTTGCATGCTAGAGTATTTCCATTCTCCATATCTACCAATAGAATGAATAGATAATTTTTTTAGCCTATTCAAAAGTTTTTCTAAGTTTTGTTCTCTCCAGAAATCATAGATTACGTATGCATGAGGTAGGTGTAATAATTTTTCAGTGACTATATTGTTTTTAGTTAGGTTTAACGTTGTTAATGCAGAGTTGATTGATTTTTTTGTCAGATTATTTATTTGGGTTTCTGTTTTTGTTCCTGGAATAAAAGATGTTTCACCATAAATAGCGCTACAATTTTCCTTTGCTGAATTTGAGTTTATATTATGCCAGAAGCCTATGCGATAGAAAGGATATTTATTTTCTGGAAAATACTTCCAATGCTTATTAGATAAGCTTTTTATATCAAAACCCAAATTAAAATTAATTACAGAATTACAGGTTAATTTTTTGGAGATTTTTTTTAGGTTGGTATTAGGTTTTTCTTTTATACTTTTTAATAGTAAGTCTAAAGGTATGGTAGTTATAAGAGTTTCATATTTTTGAGTATGTCCATTTTCAAACTGAACAGTCTTATTTATAATATCAATTTTTTTAGCATTATAATTTGTGTGAATTTTGCTTTTCAAACTTTTACGAAGCTTATCTATCAAGAATTGTATGCCATCTTTTTTGGGGTAATAAAACTGGTTATTATATCCTATGCCAGATATGTTTTGTTCAAAAGCACCTTTTAAAATTGTCTTGAGATCTACTTTTGGTACAAATCTTCCTGTCCAAGATGGTGTTATTTTTTTTACGTTAAATGCTAGTAGTTTTTGGTTGTAAGGGAAGAAGAACTGTTTCCCTATTCCAGCACCAAAATGTTTTAAGACCCAGTCATGAAAGCTTTTGGGTTTAATGCTTTTTTTTCTATTAACAAAGCCGTTTATAGCCTCGATAATTTTATTGTTTTCAAGACCGGCAAGGTTCATTTGGTAGGGATATGGGATTGTTTTATTATTTATGTGGATACAAGACCTTCTAGTTACTAAGTCAAAATTTTTGATGTCTGATATCTTATTTAGAAAATTATAAAAGATTTCATTATTTACATGTAACAGGTGTCCGGTGAAGTCAAAAGTAAAGTCGTCTTGTTTGAATGATCGTAAAAGTCCTCCCGGAGAATCTTCTTTTTCATAAATTTGAAAGTCAAAAAAGTTATTCTGTTCTAGGTTGTATGCAAGGCTTAGACCTGTAAGACCTGCTCCTAAGATTACAACTTTTGGCACTCTCTCCCCTTTTTCTATTTTTCAAAAAGTTTAATCTATTGTCATTTTTATAAATGAAAAAAAGAAAAAAGTCTATTTAACTATTGTTTGTTCATCGTTAAAAGTTTTAAAGAATTATCATCTGAAATAGTAAATTGTCCGGATCTAAGCTTGTTTTTGCATTCTTTTGGAAAACTTAATAAAAGATAATATTTTTTTACTGCTATTAATTTTTCATCCAACCAAAATGTAATTTGTTGATTTTTTTTATTCCAGGTTCCATCACAAACAAGGTTTTCTTCTACCGGTAGTAGTTTATCTATTAGTTCCTTTTTTTGATATAAGGAAGCGCTAATATTATTTGTGTCTATGTGTTTGCCTGACCATTTGAGTTCTATTTTTTTAAGCTTTAATATATTTTTAGCTTTGAATGTAATAAGTCCTATCCAGGCCCAATCTGGTTGGTTTAGATCTTGAGTGTTTTGTGCAAACTCATACCAAGTATTTGTTGTATCAAAAGTCAGGTAGTTTTGCCAAAGTTGTTGGCTTGTGGTCGAATTTAAACTAGAAAATATAAACAGTAGCATAAGATACTGTTTGTTATACTTGAATATCATTTCCCCATCTCCCCTAAAAAATTTAAAAACCTAATCGATGTGAGTTAACATAGATTATTCTACCCGTGTTATAAACATCTTTGCCAAAGTGTTTTGGCAATGGTGGAAACGGTGCGGCAAGGTGAACGCTTTTTAAAATTATATTATCAAGTTCTGAGTATCCTGAAGATTGTAGTAACTTAACATCCTTTACGTCACCATTTAGCGTAATCTTAAAATCTATAACAGCCTTACCTTCTATGACTTTTTCCCATGGTCGACATCCAAAATTTTGCTTCCATGAGTTTTGTAGGTGCCAGTTAACCTCTTGCTCGTAAGAGATATATTTCATTTCTTCAAAGGAAGGGCGCTTATTGTCATCTCCCTTGCGTTCAAGCCAATCATTACCTTCATTTTTTAAGTTTTCAACAAAACCCTTGGTCATGGCAACTATGCTTCTTTTTTTTACAATTGTACTTTTATCTTTTGGGCTTTCCCCTATTGTTCTTATTCTTTCTGTTCTTGGCATGCTTGGTGGTTTTTGTTCTTTGGGTTCTTGCTCTGCTTTTTCTAACATTTCTTGTTGTTTTTCTATTTCTTTTATTCGATCTTTTATTTCTTCTGGTTTCTCTTGTTCTTTTAGCTCTTCTTTGGGTTCGGGTGCTTCAGGTTCTTCTTGTTTTAGTTCTTTTATTTTAGATTCTACCTTAGGTACAGGTTTTGGTTTTTCTTCTTGCTTGCGCTCTTTTTTTTCAGGTTGTTGTTTTTGTTTTTTTTGAACAGGCGCTTGTTCTTCTTGTTCTTCGCTTTTGATTTCTTTTTGTTTTTGTTCTGTTAACTGTTCGGCTTTTGCTTTTTTGAATTGTGGAGTTTCATCGAACATAACAGTTGTACCAAAGGCTGATTGTCTGGGTTTTAGACTTGCTGGAAGATCATTTGTTTGTGGGGGTTGGTTTTTTTTGAAAAGCATGACAAGGTCTGATTTTTTGAATGCGAATATTATTAAGATAATAATAATAATTGCATGAATTAATAACGACCATAAAAGTATTGTTTTGAACCTGCTTCTATTTTTTCTACTTTTTTTAGACATTAGAATTCTTTCAGCTTCATTATTTGCTCCCCCAAAACTTTCTCTTATTTAATTTTAGCTTTTTTGGACTAATAAAGAAACTGATTGTTTATTTTGGCAGTTTTTTATTGCTTAGGTTGAACTGCTTTTGTTACATTGAATTATAAAGTGTTGGTTTAGTTATCGAATAAGAAAGAAGGGAGATACCTATGAAAAGGTCCAGGGTTTACGTAAGCTTATTTGTGCTACTTACTGTTTCTTGTGTTAATACAGTAATGGCCTCAAATACTATTTCTGTCCTAAAATATGTCATTAATAAGAGTGATAAGCCTGCAAAAGTTATAGATCATGAAAGAAGAGCAAATAAGCCTTTTGTTGTGGGTAAAGATAATATTGATTTTTGGCTTCCATGGGTTACTCACCCATCTAAGGATAGATCAAAAACTGTTCAAAAAGGCATTTTGGATGTCAAAAATAGTAAAACCAAATATTATGCTGAGCTAACTGTTGGTGATGATAAGGGCTCCAAGAGCTACTATCTTGTTCACGGTGCAACTCGCCCTGAAATGATGGAAAAAGATAAAGATTTGCAATCTGCTGCAGGAATGATCAACCTTCGACCAATTGTTAAAGGCGAAGATCGAGAAGTTCTTGCTTTGGTTGGACCTGATTGGAAAATAAAAGAAGTTATTGTTTCTCAAGGTAAACGTTTTGGCGGAACATTCCCTGAGGTTGCTTTATTTATAAGTAAGCTTGGTGAAGTTACAATGGCTTTTAATCCAAAAGGTGGCAAAGTTGAAGCCTTAGATGTTGATATACCAGTCGGTAAAGATACGGGAACAAAGAGAGTAGCAAGGACTGGAAGAACCTCCCAAAGACAAAAAGCTGTAAGAACTCCAAGAGGTCAACGTTCTGGTCGTGAAGCTGTTACTGAAAAACCGGCAAGTCGCAGTGAGCGCAGAACAAGTAGAGCTGTAAGAGCTCCAAAAGAAGAACTCCCAATGATTGGAGCAGATAAAAGAACTTGGTCACCAAATGCTCTAATAGTTCCTGAAAAAAAAGAAGAGCCCCAAATGGTAGGAACGGATAAGAGTTCTTGGGCGCCTGTTCAGCCTGCTCAAGAATCTACTCAAAAAAAGACAGACTTAGGTGAATTATCAAGAAGTGAACGAAGAATAGCAAGACGTAGAGCTGCTGCAGCAAAAAATTAAAGAATCGCCAAAAACGAGAAAAGCCCGGAATTAGTTCCGGGCTTTTCTCGTTTTTGGCCTAATTTAGCCTTTTTTTGATTCTAACAAAATGTGATATAATTAGAGCTGGTGGTTAATATTAAATTTTTTGGAGGATTATTCTATGAATAAAATTATTTACTCTATTTTTGTTTCATCAGCTTTCTTTGTTAATTCTTTTACCTTAAACACTTTAGATGTTCGTGGATATTCGGACTTACATAATGTGATTCTTAAAGAAAACGTTATCGATAAAAACGCTACCGATACCGATAAAGTTGCCCAAGTAAAATTACTTTTAGCTAATGGAGCAATAGTTGATTTTGCCGATAGTTATGGACGAACTCCATTGTGGTGGGCCGCTGAGCGTAATATGCCGCTAGTAATGGCTACTTTAATTGATGCAGGAGCAAATGTTAATGGAAATAATGAACATATACCTCTTGGTATCGCAGCATGTGATGGAAATAAAGAAGCCGTTGAGCTTTTGCTTTCTCGTGGAGCTAATACAAATATTATAGGCGAAGATGGTTGTACTCCGCTTCATGATGCAGCGCGTGGAGAGGCTTGGTTGTACCCATCAACACTCCCGGAACTTAAGATATGTAATCCGAAAAAATTACAAGATTACAAAGATATTATTAGTCTTCTTATAAAAAGTGGTGCTCCAACTACAAATAAAGATGATGCTGGATTAACACCCGCACAATTAGCACGTAAGCAGCAAAAAGAGTTTTACCCCAAGATTAAAGGGTGTGAGCTTGCAGAACATATCGAGAAATGTATCAAAGGCTAAATCCAGAATAGATTCTTTTTTTTACAAAGTTTCCAGTCGATTCCCAATTGATGAGATCCGCCATTTTTAGATTTTAAAAACTTTAGGATTTCGTTTAAGTAAGAGTTACTTGGACTAAATAGAACTTTTTCTTTTGAAAGCCATAAGATTAGCAATCGTTTTTGTAAAACTAAATCTAGATTTAAAAATGAATTTAGATTACCAATAAAACAAAAAGCGTTTGATTTTGTGAAAACAGAGTCAAACGCTTTTTGTGTATAATTTTGAATAAACGCTTCTTCTTTTTGTAAGTGCTTTAAGCTACTTTCAAATTTCTGGTCAAAGCGTGAATCACACTTATTTAATGCTGGCAAAACATATTTGCGAATTCTATTCCGTAAAAACTCATCCGATTCATTAGTATGATCTGTAAGATATGGAATTTTGTTTTTATGTAAATAATCTAAGATTTCTTCTTTTGAGATATTTAATAATGGTCTTAAGTAACTATTATCCAAGGGTTTCATACAGGTTAGGCCACTTAGGGTAGTGCCTCTGATGATTCTCCAAAAGAAAGTTTCTTGTTGATCTTGCAGATGATGAGCAAGGGCAATATAGTCAGCATTTTTTTCTTTTAATAATTTTTGAAAGAAAAAGCGTCTAAGCTTTCTTCCCAATTCTTCTTTAGAGCCATTGAATTTTAAATCTAAGCTAAGATCTTGAGCGTGATGGCAAACTAGGTCGACTTTATATTCTTTGCACAAGTTTTGGCAAAATAGAACATCTTGTTTGGATTCCTGTCTCCAACCATGATCAAGATGTGCTGCAATAAGATTAATTTGGTTTGTATCATGTAATTCTTTTAGGAAATGAAACAAGAATACAGAGTCTGGGCCTCCAGAGAGACCAAGAATAACCGTTGGTTTATTAATAAGAATGTCTTTTAAGTTATTTTTGATTTTAGTAAAAAGCATAATATAAATTTTAGCCTAGAACAGGGCTTTTTGTAAAATTAGGCCCAAAAAACTTATTCCAAGCTTGAAAACTTAACTAAACAGCTTTCTATTAAACCCATTAAGTCACCGTCTAAGATTAATTCAGGTCTTGGTGACTCATAATTTGTTCTTACGTCTTTAACCATTTTGTATGGATGTAGAACATAAGATCTAATTTGAGATCCCCACTCAATTTTCTTTTTTTCTACGGATTTATCTTTGGCTTCTTTTTCTTGATCTGCTTTTTGTTTAAGCTTTGCATAGAGCATTTTCATGCATGTTTGTTTGTTTTGTAGTTGTGAGCGTTCATTTTGGCATTGAACAACTATACCACTTGGTATATGAGTGATTCTGACTGCAGAGTCGGTTTTGTTAATATGTTGTCCGCCTGCACCACTTGCTCTATATGTATCTATACGCAAGTCGCTTTCATTGATCTCTATTTCTTCTTCTTCAACTTCAGGAATTACGTTCACAGCTGTAAATGATGTGTGTCTTCGTTTATTTGCATCAAATGGTGATATGCGAACCAGTCTGTGAATGCCAGATTCCCATTTTAAAAGGCCGTTAGCATATGGGCCCTTTATAAATAAAATTGCAGATTTTACTCCGGCTTCCTCACCTTTTTGGTAGTCAATAATATCAACTTTCAGATTTTCTCTTTCACAAAATCTTAGGTACATACGTAAAAGCATGTCTGCCCAATCTTGAGACTCTGTGCCGCCAGCACCTGCGTTGATACTTAAAAAACAGTTGCTGTAATCTTCTTTTTTGCTCAAAAGTAGGGCGAGTTTGAATTTTGTTACTTTTTTACAAAGAGAATGGATCTCTGGTCTGATATTATTAAGTTCTTCTTCATTCGACCCAAAAAGCTCAAGTAGCTCTTTATCTTCTTGGAAGCTTTTTGTTATTTGGTCATATTGTTCATCTAGTTGTTTTAATCTTTGATTCTCTTTTAAAATCTGTGTTCGATCTGGATTCTGCCAAAAGTCTTCTGTATTGATAAGCTTTTCCAGCGTTTGGTGTCTTTCAGTTATTTTTGAATTTTCCCAAAACGTTTTTATTGCTTGTACGTCAGGCTCTACGGTTTTTAATTTTTCGCTTAATTCTTCTAATAACATATGAATGTAAACTTTTTATTCTAAATAATATGATAGATACGTTTGATACTAGTATCAGTATATTATTTATACTTTAAAAGTAAATTAAGATAGATTGATCGTTTGGTTTAAAACTTACTACCCTTTTTATTGGCTTGTTTAGTTGGCCAAATTCTTCTAGGAAAATGCTTTTTCAAGCGTAATTTGACGTTTGTAGCAAGGGCTTTTAAATTGCGTAAGAAGTTAGTTTTTTTGTTCTTTGAAGGCTCATTGTTACTTTCTTGTGTTTGCTCATGGTTCATTTTTTTGATTTTCTCTGGACTTAATTTGTTATCATTGTTCATGATAGCTCCCTTTTTTTGGTTTCCCCTCGAATTACTTCCATATAATATATAATATTAAACCTATTGTTAAATAGTCAATATTGATGTAATATTGGGTTTATTAGGCCCGGCGTTTATATTTTTATAAGAAAATGTGAATCTAAGGTTGCAACAGGTACAAATTCGGTGTATAATTCAAATCGAAATTGTAAATTATATGGGCCTATAGCTCAGCTGGTTAGAGCACTCCGCTGATAACGGAGAGGTCAGTCGTTCGAATCGACTTAGGCCCACCACTTTGAAATTAAAACTTTGGGGGCATAGCTCAGTTGGTAGAGCGTCCGTTTTGCACGCGGAAGGTCAGCGGTTCGATCCCGCTTGTCTCCACCAAA
>CAYVQB010000019.1:0-17496 GCA_964453985.1 uncultured Pseudomonadota bacterium | reverse complement strand
TTGTTAGTATTTCCAACAAAAAATGCAATGGCGATCCAGACCCCAACAATACCTAAAGATATAAGTGAACCGTAAACTATGAGATTTGTCATGACAGGCATGGAGACGCTTATAGCAGAGCCGGCACCTTTCGCCGTTCTTTGACCAAAACAATCGATCCAACTTTTAGTCTTGAATTTGATGTCTTTGCTTGTAGGAATATACATGATTTCTTTACTTGGATTGTTAAGTGAAAAGCTCAGACCTTTTAGTGCTACCATGGCAATAAGTAGGCTCCATAATGTAGGATAAAACCATGTAGTAACAACAAAGAATCCAACAATTATTGGATATAGAACTAAGCAGAAAGTTAGGCCTAGTCTTCTCATAAAAAAACTTGTGCCCACAATAATAAAGATTAAGGCCATGAGGGTTGCAGCAAAGCCATAGATAGCTAAAAATTCGGTTAGCTTTTCAGCCGTTGCATATGCTTGGTTTGCCAAGAAGTTCATTCTGTAGTCTAAGATTGTTGCTATAATTTCATAAAGGGTTGATACCCCTAAAATTCCCATTAAATACTTTTTTGTTACAAGTAGCTTTAACCCTTCAATAGGTCCAGTGGATTTCTTTTCTTCTTTTGGTATTGATGGCATTGTATCACCAAAATATTTCATGAATATTTTAATGAATATTGGCACAATAAATACTGCTATACTTGCTATGAAAAATAGTAGAGGTATGCCTAATTTTGAAGCTTGTAGGTTGACTACGTTTCCCAGGACTGATCCAAATTGGGATCCAAAAAGAATAACGGGATAACCTTTTTTTGCATTTTGTGTGTCCATAGAGCTTGCAACAAAGGACCAGAACAATGCTATAACTAAAGACCCAAAGCTTTCTATCACAAGATATGTGATCCAGCCAAATAGTCTATATTTACTTGCTACAGTATTTGATAAACCAATTGTTGGGTGCATTAGCATATAGGTTATTAATAAATATAAGAAGCCATAAGTAATGGTCATTAAGTAGACAAGCCTGTGCCTAGAAAATAAATCGACCAATTTACTATAAAACAGCACCAAAAATATCATAAAGACTAGAGATACTATTTTTGCATATGGCAAGTAAACACTGCCTACCACCTTACAAAAGATTGCACTCTTCATGGTTCTGACCATCCAGTAGGAACCTATTACAAAGAAGAATGCAGCAGCTAGTATTCCAAATTTTTTATATTGTTCTTTAGTTACATCGCCCCATAAAATTCGGGCTATTTTTGAAAGCATTAATTATGTCCTGTTAAATAAAAATAGTTGAAATAAAAAAAAATAAAGAAGGTCATAGCCAAAAAAAAATTTTTGAATATGACCTTCTTTATTTTCAAAATAACTTAATTATATGTCTATTCTATTAAAAATGTGAACTTTTGCAAGGTTTTAGTGAATTTTGAAGAAAACTCACTAAATTACACTTTTGGTTAACCTAATATTATCATTGCAGCAAGATATTTGTCTTCAATTATTGTTTTTGCCTCTTTAGTCCGTAATTATGATATCAAAGTAGTTCAAAAGGCTTATGACTTCAGGGTAAGAGAATTTTGTCTTTTTTGTTTTGTTTATTTGAAGATTGATAGCATAATTTTTTGCGAGACTAAAGTCAGACTTGTTCAGGTTGCAATTATGAAAAACAGAGTCTTGTAAATCAGTGTTTGCAAAGTTGATCTCAATAAGCTCTGTGTTTTTAAAGTAGCATTCTTTAGCTTTGTTATTGGTAAAATAGGAGCTTTTCATTGTGAGGTCAGAAAAATTGCAATTCATAAGAATGCTATTTTTGATGTTAATATCAAAGAAGGTTTTATTGCATTTATGAAACTCTATTCCAGCAATCTTGCATTCATCGAATGTAGCATCTTGCAAATGGGATTTATCTACTTTTACAAGACTGATATTGCATTTTTTAAATGTACAGGAACAAAATTGGGTTTTATTCCAGATGCTATCCATAAAATTGCAATTTTCAAAAGTGCATCCTGTAAAATAATATTCTGCCAGTGATACATTTGATAAATCTAATGTTTTAAATACTTTGTCTTCATTATCTGTTTGTGGAATTGGGTGTGTAGCCATTATTAATCCCAGCCGAATTCGCTATAAAACTCTTCTTTTTTAATTTTATCCAAAGCTTGATTACCTGCTGGCATAAGATTTTCCGGTAGATCATTTACATCAAACCATTTTATACATTCATGCTTTTCAGGCTCCATGTTTTGCGGTTCACCTTCCCATTTTTCTGTTTCAAAAAAGAAGACTACGCATTCTCCTGACGGATCATCAGGTCGCTCTGATTTTGTATGAAGTACATGAACAATTTTTAAATCTTCTTCTTTTACGTTAACTCCAATTTCTTCTTCAATTTCCCTTACGGCTGCTTGACGAACAGTTTCGTTTCCGTCAACACCTCCACCTATAATCCCATATGTTCCGTCTTGAAAGCCTGTATTTTGTCTTTTGTTCAATAAGATTTTATTATCTTTTTTTAAAATTACACAAACTGCAGGCATTAATTTAAATCGTTCTTTTGTCATGAGGCTCTTTCAGGTTTATTTTTCAATTTTATAAATTTGGCATGGTATTTTATAAAACTCTCCATCTTTCCAGTACTTCATGCCAACTTTTTTTGCAACATTAATTGATCTAGCATTTTTATGTGCAATACAAGAAACTATATATGGTAATTGTAAGTTATCAAATGCATAGTTTTTAACTGCTATTGCGGCTTCACTTGCCAAGCCTTTGCCCCAGAAATTTTTGTCTAATGTATAGGCTAGTTCAATTAATTCTTCGTCATCACCTTCTTTACTAGATTCCATCTTATGCAATCCGCACCAACCAATTAATTTGTTTGTTTTTTTATCAACAACACCCCAGGGTCCAAAGCCATTATTTTTATAGCTTTCCATAAAATTTTCTAACATATGCTTAACATATTCAGATTCAGAGTTCATTGGAGCAAAGAAGTCCTCTAAAGAAACAAATTCTTTGACTTCTTTCTGTTGCGTAATTGGCAACAAATATTTATTGTCATCGGCTGTTAGCTGATGCAACTGTAGTCTTTCAGTTTCAATTATTATTTTCATTTTTTATTTCCACAAAATACGGCTTCTCGAAATTCTTGCCATATAATTGATACGTTTTCAAATCCTGCGTCTTGCATGATTTTTAATTCTTGATCAGTAGTCATAGGTTGATCGCCTTCGTCGGCTTCCAGTTTGTCTAGCCATTTACGCACCGTTGTAAAATCAGTAATATTAGGATCTTTTTCTTCGTTTCTTTTAATAATACCATTTATGCGTAGCTCTTGAACGCGATTCTCCAGCATTTGTGTTGGCATGATAATGCAATCAGCATTTAAAAGCCAGCCTCCGGGTTTCAGGCGAGTTAACAAGTATTTTAATACCTCTGTTTTCTCTTTTACGTTTAAATGATGAAGAGAGAAAGATGAAAAAATTACATCAACTTGAGATACATCAGATAGAATCTCATCTACTTTTCTAAAGTCGCTAACTCTAAAATCTATATTTTTTGTTTTTTGATCAAGTCTTACTTTGGCCAAATCGATCATAGCTTGTGCACCATCGATTGCTATTATTGTTGAATTAGGAAATTTTTCTAAAAACTTTGCAGTAAAAAATCCTGTTCCAACACCAAGATCGATAGCTTTTATTTCTTTGTTTTGATCAAAAGGTAAGAACTCTAATGCAACATCAGCCATTTTGGGGCGATTAGGATGCATTAAATCCATCTTTTCATCATATGATGCAACGCGTTCTTTTAGCTCGTATGCAGAAATACTTTTTTCAGCCATGTTTACCCTTTATTTTAGACTTTTAATGTAAATCGATATGAGATTTATTTGGGTGAGGAACTATAGCAACTATAGTAATTTGTTTTTGGGCTGGGCCATAATACCAGAAAATTCTATAGGCTCCAGGTGTTTTTTGTTGTGCATATGCTTCGAAAATCTTTTCCCCATTTGGCCCACAAAGAGAAGTAAATTCATGTGTCTTTAATGATGGATGTCGTAAGTTATTTTCCATCAAGGCAAGTGTTTTTAGAACAGCTTTCAAAATGTGTTTTTTCGAAGGATTTGTTTCTAATGAATTTAAATGGGAATCAGCTTGTTTTGTAAATATAAGTTCTCGATGAATCATAAAAGTTACTTCAAATATTTTTTAAAAGAGCCACGCTTAATGGTCCCTTTTTGTTTTAAGCCCTTTTTGACTTCTGCAAGAATCTTTTTGTTTTCTGGTTTGAAAAGCCATGCTTCACTTTCTGGAACTTCGATGAGAGGTTCTAGAATTATTTTTCCATTTTCCTCATGCGCCGAAAAACGAGATGGTAAATATTTTGAGATTTTGGTTAGGCATACGCGGTTTCTTGAATCAACTTGTAATTGAATTTTTTTCATAAATACCCCTTTTGTTATATTATTTTTATTTTTTAATATTAGCACAATATGGGTAATGTTGCAAATGGGTAAGGTTCAAGCTAAAAAAGGTAGAGTTTTCTAGCCTTATTTTTGAGCTTCTTTTAATTCCTTAACAAAACCTATTATATTTTTATCGACATCTTCTGGGTATTCAAAGTTAAGATTCTTAGCCGTTTGTTTTGCAAGCTTTCTAAAAAGTTCAACTGTTGCCATCAAAGCATCCCAGCTATCTTGGTTATCAAAGTGTCCAAAGACTTTGTGTAAGGCTTGCCAAGTTGCAGGGTCAACCCAAGACTTCATTTTTTTGCCGTACCAAGAGGTATTATAATCCCATCCATGTACAGACTTTTCATGCCATTCAATCATAGTCAAAAGATATTCTTTGGTTGTATTGTCCCTAAGTTTTACATGCCACAAATTGCCATTACCTTGGCGAGCAAGAGATTTTGATATTTCATACACCTCAAAGAAAAACACATTTATTGCTGATAAGAATTCTTGTTGCGATGGTTTTGGAGTTAAGTCATTTTTCATAGGAGCTTTGGGAAGATTTTTTGCTAAATTATCTTTATCCAATAAAATCTTGCATCCAAAGTTACAAGCAAAAGGAAGCTTTTGTTGGTCTGTTAATTCTTTGAGCAAATCCATACTATGAAATGAAAGGTCGACGCTAACTCCATCTTTAAAAACAATAAGACGGGTTGGTAGTGTATGGTTTAGGAATTCTATTTTTGCAGGAATGTATACCCAAACATCCTCAATATTGCGCATCCAAGAATCATTAGATGTGTATTTGTTTGTATCGGTTGTAAATAGGGCGATATCAAAATCAGAGAGGGCGTCTACTTGTTTTGAATCTGGGTTTGCTCTTGAACCTGTCAGAATTAAAGCTTTTATCTCTGGTTCCCCTGTTGCCCATGCAACAATTTTATCGAGTATGTTTTTAGACATGGTTTTACTCATTTTAAAAATTTAATGATTTGATCAGCAGCTTGGTCAGGTGTTATAGACTCAGTATTAATCATTAAATCGTAATCGATATCTTTATTAACTGTGTGGTAACAGCTGCGGGCATGTCCTTCAGGTGAAGTCCCGCGTGTCTTCTCTCTGTTTTTGATAGATTCTAAAGGGGCAGTAACACCAACCCAAATAACTTTTAGATCACCCAATGACTTTTTAATGTCAGCAAGCCAAGCGTCATCATATTTTATATAATCGACAATTACATTATTTCCGGTATTTGCATAAGCAGCGATTGCCCGATGCATGCCCTTAATAACCTTTTGTCCCTTTGGCCCTACATTAAGAGTAAACAGTTTGCCTTCTTTGTCTTCTGATGCAACGCCGTGCATAACAAGGCGATGTTCTGGTGTATCTTCTAAATAAAACTTTGGCGGTAAAACTCCAACAAAAAAATTATCTATACCAATTGATAACCAGAGATTATTTTGTTTTGCTTGAAATGCTTTAATGATACTCGATTTGCCCACACAGGATGGTCCATTTAATATTATTACTGTTCCTGGTGGTGTTGGCTTTTCTTTATTCATACATGCTCCCATAAACAAGATTATAAATGTAAAACTTGTTATATATGCCAAATATTTAGCGAGGGACATGCTAAGCCTTGATCTCGTCTTTATAAAAAATAAATAGGGCAATAGCAACTATGCCTAGAGATAAGAAGTAGTGCCAGGTTATGCTTTCGCCCAAAAAGAACCAACCAAAAAGTGCACCAAAAGCAGGGCTTAAAAAGCCTGCAAACATTACAAAGGTGATAGAATACTTTTTGATCAGCCAGCCGTAAAGATTATAAAAAACAACATTAGATACAAAAATTAATACCATTAACCATCCCAAAAATGGCCAGAAATCATAAACTGGGCAAGGTGAGAAGCCTTCGGTGAATGCTGTTGTAATTAAAGCGAGTATTCCACCTATAAGCATAGCTATACCATTTATAGTTAATAATGGGTAATTGCGGTCCATTAATTTCTTTATATCAAACCAGGCATAACAACCGATTGTAGCAGAGATAATCAATGCAACTTCTCTAAGTGAAAAACTAAGAAATTGTGCGCCTTCTGCGCCGCTTTGTTCAAGAAAGAAAATAGGAAATAAACCTATAAATCCCAAAAGCATTCCGAATATTTTTCGTTTGGATAATTTTTCTTTTAATAAAAAGTATGCCAAGGCTGCAGCAACAAAAGGTGTGATAGAGTAAATTAAAGTGACTTTAGAGGAGGCCATTTTTTGTAGAGCCCAAAACTCTAACATAAAGAAAAAGTAAATATGAAAAAGAGAAACTTTGAAAAATAAAGGCCAGTCTTTTTTCTTTGGGAGTACATCTTTTTTATTTATTATAGTTTGGAATAATATGAGTAAAATTCCTGCAAGAGTCATACGAAAGCCTATAATAAAAAATGGCTTAGCATAGAATAATACTGTCTTTGCAAGTGTAAATGTACTTGCTAGTATTGCGTACAAGGCTACTATTAAAAACATAAAGTCTCTCCCAACTATGAAATTAAAAAACTAAAATGCCAAACTTTAGATTAGCAGATTATTCGAATTTAAATAGATCGAGTTGTCGTGATATTTCTCGCTCAAGTGTATTCCATTCAATATCTAATAGAGCTTGTATAACTGATGGATTTTTTAAAGTTCTATAGTTAAAAGGAGCAAAAAGCCTTAATCTTTTATTCTCGAAGTTGTCATATATGGAATTAACAAAAAAATTGGCATTTGCAAGTTCGTCGGCATAAACCCATTTGTATTGATCGTAAAGTTCTTTGGGTATCTCTAGGTTATCAACTTCCATAAAAAATAAGACTAGGTGATTATTTGGTATTACTATTGTTTTAGTTAATTTAAGACTTAGATCGTTAAATCTATTTTGAGTGATATTGTTTAGGTTATCTAATACAAGCTGATCATTAGGGTTATCAATATTGTATTTTCCTATAAGTAGATTCCAAAAACAATGTGTATTTTGAGCATACTTCCCCTTTTTTATTTTAGTTAATAATACTTCACCTGTATGGGTATATATAAAATAACCAAAGCTTAAATTGGTACAACTTGGTCCAAAAGTAGAATCAATAATTGTTGTGAAATTGTTTGCAAAATGCTCACCGGAATAAATATTCATTGCTGCTGGAGGTTCTGTAGGTCTAGCTGCTCTTATATAGTGACAAGGTTTACCTTTATCTATTATATCTAGCAAATTCAATTTAAGTTCTTTGTGGTACTTTAATAACTTCCAAAAGCCTTCAAATATAGGTATGTATTTGTTTTCACAGTCATGTATGGAAAAGGGGTTTTGGGAGGGTATGGTTATTTTTTCTAAAGATTCAGCCATTTCAACTAAATTATTTACCGAAACCCATGAAAAATCTAGTATTTCTTCTTGTAATGCAGATATTGGCTTGGCGCTTCGTAATTCCTCAAGCTCGCGGTAAGGGATGTTTATGAAAAATAAAATAAGTTTTGGGTGTGTCACAGATTTATTTATAGGTTTTAACGCTCTACAATTATGTATCGTTAATGCTGACATGAGGTTGTTATCTAGGTTATCCTTATAAGCTCCCCTTGTTTTATCAAAGAGAGATTGTTTTATGCTTTCTTTTTCTCCTATGCCACGAAACAATGTTCCGCCCAGTAGGCTATAACCTCCTGCAAAATACTCTTCTGTACGTATGTTAAATTTTTTTGATTGAACTAATAAAACTTTGTATTCTCCATCGTGTTGCGTGAACGGCAGAACAACAATTCGGGGAAAGCGACTCGTGTTGTTTTGCATTGCCGATAGGTGATTTGTGGTGAATAGTATTGCGATAAACAGGTATTTCAGAAGCTTATTTTTTATGTTCATGTTTTCCTTTGGGTTGAATATATAAATATTAATTTTGTTTTGCAAGGTCTGCGATTTTTTGTAGTTCACCCCTAACAGAAGGATTTTTTAATGTGTATTCTCGAAATGGAGCTAGTAGTTTTAGCGTTTCGTCATATTTGTTTATAATTTCTTTTGTGGCAGCGACTAATTTTTCTGCAGAGACCCACTGGTATTCAATTTCTTTGTAGGCCTCGGATTTATCAAATTTATCCGAGAAAAAACTTAAAGTTGTTTGTTCTCGGTTATATCCAGGCTTTTCTTCATTATATTCGAAAAAATGTACCATTCGAGCTTGATTCATGTCATATGAAGAAATACATGTGTGTTTGAGTTTTGTGTTGTTGGTATTTATTAAATCTGGGTATATTTTGTTAACTTCGGAGTATAAGTGTTGAAGGCATGTATGTTGAAAAGGTGGGAAGTTGAACGTAAACGTGCGCCAATAGGCTTCAGCGTTTAAGCTTGGTCCTGATGTTTTAGTTAGTAATATTTTACCCCTTTTAGTGTATATAAAGCAGTTTATTTTTTGGGGTTGGTTAGTAGAACGTAGATTAGTTTTGGGTATTGATTCGAGGTTTGATGGAATATTACCTTCGGCGATATCATGTAAATTACAAATTATCCCTGAATATTGTAAACACAGACAGAAATGCCAAGAAACTTTTATAGATTTTTGATTTATATCAAGAATTTGTGAGCTTTTATCAAATGTATCACATTTTAGTATTTCGGTTACCGGTACCCAGGTATATTTGCCTTGTATTTGTTTCCAAAGATTAAAGTGGCGAATTTTTGTAAAGAAGAACGTAGTGGTGATTTCGTGTTTACTGATAGTTATTTTTCCACTGAAATAATTATTATGTGGATATATTTCTTCGGTGAAATCTTGCCGACTTGGAACTATCAAACATTCCTGTGATTCATGAGGAAGTTTTAATATTTTCATTAAAATCAACGGCTCTTTAAGATGAGAATCTTGTGTGTATGCTATTACCAGAGACATCTCTTTAGGGTTTGTATTATGGGGAATACAGGTTTTATGCATGGTTAAGGCAGGTCTGATTGTTGATAAAATGATAGTAATAAAGCATTTAAGTAAAAAATTGGATTTTATGTTCACGGTATCCTTGTAATATAATTTGAATATGATTTCTTGTAATTGCCTAAAGTAAAGGATTTTTAGGTAAATGAAAAGGGTGAATTAAATAATTCATATTATTGCTTAATGTTTCAAATAGAAAAAAGATCGCTTTTTCAATCTTTTATCATAGGGATTGAGGCCTTGGCAAAAAACAGGTACAATATTAGCATATTATTACTAGTTAAATTATAAAAATCAAAGGACACTCATGGAAAATACAGAAAAAAAGGTTGGAAATTTAATGAACAGCATTGAGTTGTTGTTGTCTCAAAATACAGAACTCAAGAATTTAGAGGGTGCATGCTTTGATACAATGCTTTCAGCCGTTGATACCAAATCAAAAGAACTTAAAGATCAAGGCAAAGAAACTGATTTAGAAGCTTTAAAAGATATATATGATGACCTTGTAGCAGAAAAAGAAGAAGCATTAGCCTTCTTTGATGAAGATATCGAGTTTTTATCAGAGCAATGTAAAGTTATTAATGAGCTCAACGAAGTTGATGATAAAGAAAAGCTTGACGAATTATTGAGTATGGTCATTGACGAAGATATTGATTTATCTGACAGCGAAAGCTTTAAAGAAAAGCTTTATGATCAAGCAGGGTTGGCTAAAAAAGAATTATTAGCAATTCAGGATCAGGTTGAACAAGCTCTTGATAAAGGTGATATAAAAGAATTACAGTTGGTTGTCGATGCTTTTATTGGCATAGACGATGAAGATCTTGATGACGATGAAGAGTGTGAAGATCAAGATTCAGGATGCTGTTCTTCAGGATGCAGTGGATGTTCCCAAGGTTGCGGAGAGTCTGACATTTTTGACAGCCTTAAAGAGCATTTAAAAGAAAATAAATAAGACTGATAAAGAAAATAATTAAAGAAATTGATTTAAAAACTATATTTAAGGTTATATTTGTATGAAGAAGGTTGAAATATTGCCTGGGTGTATTTCTTGCGGGACATGTTCTGTTGTTTGTCCCGAAGTTTTTGATGTATCAGATATTTCTCATGTTAAGCCTGATGCAGATTTAAAAAAAAATGAAGAAAAAATAAGGGAAGCGGCACAAATGTGCCCAGTTGGAGTTATTGAAATTCAAGAGTAGTGGAGTTTATTAGATGGAAGTCATAGAGCAACTAAAGGATTTATTTGTTTTGTTTAAGAAAAGAAAAAGCGAGAAGCGTATTTTCTTGGGAATTAAAGAGTCTCTTACCGTTAACGGTAAGTTAATTTTTGCTGGTGAACTTTTGAAGATTGCCTATCAAAAGTTTGCAGATAAAGTTGCTTTAATTTCAATTGATAATGAAAAGATAAACTATAAAGAGCTTTATTTTAGATCTGTTTTATTGAGTAATAAGTTAAAAGAGTTAGGGGTAAAGCCCAAAGATCGTGTAATTTTGCACTTTGAAAACTCTTTCGATTTTTATATCTCATATTTTGCTATCTGGAATTTGGGCGCTGTCGTAGTACCTTTAAATATATTTTTACATGAAAAAGAATTAGCTTATGTGGTAAAAGACTCAGGAGCTAGTGTTGCGATTGTTGGAAATAATTTAAAAGAAAATTGGGATAAGCTAGTTCAGGTAAATCTTATTGAGAAGCTTCCAGATATAATTTCTCAGGATGATATTGACTGGAATACGACAGTTACTGAGAAGGTTGATTTTAAACCAGAGGTTTTGGGTCCTGATGAACTGTGTTTATTGCTTTATACTTCTGGAACAACGGGTTTGCCCAAGGGGGTGATGCTTTCTTCCAGGAATATTTTAGTTAATGCTATGCAAGCATATGCACGATTGACTGTGTATGGTAAAAGCAGACGAGAGAGATCGTTTTGTGTTTTGCCTTTATTCCATAGCTTTGCTCAAAATACCTGCATTTGGTTGCCTGTAATGACGGGTGCTAGTGTAATAGTTGTTCCAAAAATTGATAGAAAATTTATATTAAAGGGCTTACAATTAAAACCAACATTGTTTTTTGGTTTTCCTGCTTTATATGGTCTACTTTGTTTGTTAAAGACTGCACCATTAGACTCTGTAAGGATGTTCGTTAGTGGTGCTGACATGTTGCCAGATAAGATTAGGTCAGCATTTGCTATGATTTATGGTCGTAAAATTTGTGCTGGGTATGGTCTAACTGAAGCTTCTCCTGTTGTTGCTGTTAATCATGAGAATAATGGTAAGGCTACTCATGTGGTTGGCAAGGTTCTCATTGGCATGGAGTGTGATATCAGGGATGATAAAGAATGCTCCTTAGGTTCTTGCTCAACGGGTGTTTTGTGGATACGGGGTGACAATGTAATGTTGGGTTACTATAATTGTCCAGAATCTACAAGTAAGATACTTAAGGATGGATGGCTGAACACTGGCGATTTAGCAAGTTTAGATAAGCATGGTAATTTAGCAATAAGTGGTAGAGATAAAGATTTAATTATCCATAAGGGTTTTAATATTTATCCTCAAGAAATAGAAAATGTCTTAATGTCTCATCCGGCGGTTTATAAGGCAGCAGTTATAGGTCGACAAGAAGTTTTATCCGGACAGGTACCTATTGCTTATGTTGCGGTTAAGGGTGGAGATCAAGGTATACAGGATAGTCTGCGACAGCTTTGTTTAAACAATTTAGCTCAATATAAAATACCTCGTAAGTTTGTTTGTTTGGATGACCTTCCTATGAATTCCACAGGAAAAGTTGATAAAAAACAGTTACAATTTTAAAAAAGGGGAAAGCTTTCCATGTCCATATTGTCTATAGAATTTTCTATGTTTTTTGTTGCACTCTTTTTTTCAGGGTTGTTTGCTTTTTTGGAAACAGCTTTTACGGCTTTACGACTTTTTAAAGTTAAAGAGCTTCAGGGTGGTGTTTCCAGGTATAAGGGTTTATTTGCATCTTGGGAAAAAAATCCTCAACGTATTTTAATTACAATTCTTATAGCCAATAATTTTGCACACGTTTTGTGTTCTGTTTTAATTGCAGAAATTATGGAGCGTATTTTTGGTGGTATCGGTTTATTTGTAGGTGTTGGTATTGCAACGATTATGATTTTGATTTTTGGAGAAATCATTCCTAAAACTCTTGCTAAAACTCATCATGAGAAGTTATTCAAATCAAGTTTATGGATGATAAATCTTTTATATCACGTTTTATATCCAGTTGTAACTTTATTGTTAAGTATAGCTGGTTTTATATTCAGAAAGCTTGGCCGAGGACATATTTTAGATAAAAGGGAAGAAGGCGTTACTGAAAAAGAGATAGAGTTTCTTATTGATTATAGTGATGAAAAAGGTTTAATGGAAACTGAAAAGTCAGAAATGCTACAAAACATTTTTGGATTAGGACAGACTTTAGTTAATGAAATCATGGTTCCTAAGACCGATATGATTTCAATCAATATTGAATTTCCATTTAAGCAAGCAATAGAATTGCTTTCCAAGTATAGATTTTCTAGATTACCTGTTTATGAGGGTAAAGAAGATAATATTATGGGTATTATGCATCACAAGGATCTATTAAACGCTATATATAAGAACGAAGACAGAAAAATAAGAGATATTTATAGACCTGTGCTTTTTGTTCCTGAGACTAAGAAAGTTAACCAGTTATTGAGTGAATTCCTAAAAAAAAGAATGCATATGGCTATAGCTGTTGATGAGCATGGTGGGATTGTAGGGCTTATAACTTTAGAAGATATTATTGAAGAAATTGTAGGCGAGATCCAAGATGAGCATGAAGATATTCGTTCAGAGATTGTTCTATTACAAAAGGGTGGTTGGATTATTGACGCCAAAATTAGTCTAGAGAAACTCTCGGAACTTTTGGGTATAAGTTTTGATGTTGAAGAATCTGTTACTCTTGCAGGTTTTTTAGCTGAAAACTTACAGCATCTTCCTAAAAAGGGTGAACGCTTATCTTATAAGGGTTATTGCTTCCAAGTTCAACAAGCTAATCAAAGAAGAGTGTTTCAGGTCTTAGTTTTTGAAGAAAAGAAGGCTGAAAAGTAAAATTATTTAGGAGTAAAATGAAAGAATATTCCTCAGTGCACCCCAAATTTTTGATAGATGATGAAGGAAAAAAGATTGGGGTTCTTCTTGATATGAAGGAGTTTGATTCTTTAATTGAAGAGATAGAAGATTTGCATGACGTTATTAAGTCAGAAAGAGTTATTGAGAGTAATGCGGGAACACATACCTTGGAAGAATTAGAAGAAAAATATTTGGGGAAAGATGATTGATGGTGCATCCCCCTCTCAAAAGCTATAAAGTTATTTTATCGAATGAGATAGATAAAGACCTTAAACATATAGAAAAACCAGATATAAAACGAATTTTTTCAAAAATTAAAGAATTACAATCTTCTGTTTTAAATTTGGATATCAAAAAATTAAAATTTTCTAAATATAATTTGTATAGATTAAGGGTTGGCCGATTCCGTATTGTTTATACTATTAAACATGACAAAGTAATAATTTATGTCGTTGCTATAGGGCATAGAAAAAAAGTTTATGACAAGTCATTTAATAGATTACAAAAAGCATCTTTAGATTGATTTGGATAGTAGATCGTTATTTTCCAGTTATAAATGAGTTTATTAAAGAGTATTCGTTTTTGTTTTCCCAGAAAGTCTTGGAGTCTACGGACTGAACGATGCCGCCTCCTTGCATAAAATGAATAGTGCAAGATAGCTTTTCAAGTAGCATGATGTCATGAGATGCAACCAAAATGATATACTTTTGTTTAGCAAGTTCTTGTATTTTGTTTGCCACAGAAGTGGTAAGCATAGGATCTAAGGCAGATGTTGGCTCATCAAAACAAATTATTTTGGGCTTGAGTGCAATTGCCCTTGCGATAGCGAGTCGTTGTTTTTGTCCTCCAGATAATTGTGCAGGATAACAATTAGCAAGTTTTTCAAGCTCATAATGTGTAAGCAAATCTACAGCTATTTTATTTGCTCCCTTAATACTTTTTTTATGAACTTTTTCTATAGCTAGAGTAATATTTTCTTGTATAGTTAAATGATCAAATAAATTAAAATGTTGAAATATCATTCCAACTGTATTATTTCGATTTACCTTCTTTAAATCGAAATTTTTACCATCAAGCGTTATTTCTCCCGAATCGAATGGCTCAAGGTTGTTCAAAACTCTTAGCAGAGTTGATTTGCCAACCCCGGAAGCTCCGAGTAATACAGCAATTTCTCCGTGATTAACGTTGATAGAGACATTTTGTAAGATTTTTTTATTGTTGAGAGTATTGGAAATATTTTTAATTATGAGCATATTTTCCCATTCTTTTTTCAAGATGTGCAAGACCCAATGAAAGAACTGTTGCCATGGTTAAATAAATAATAGTAATCATGCAGTATACTGGTATCACTTTATAAGTTCTGCTTATAATTAGAGAACCTTCTTTAACTAGTTCTACAACTCCTATGGTAGAGGCTAAGCTTGAATCTTTTAATAATGTAATAAATTCGTTACCAAAGGCTGGAAGTACAACACGTAGTGCTTGAGGTAGTATTATATAGCGCATTGTTTGCATTCTATTGAGCCCTAAGACTTGTCCCGCTTCCCATTGTCCTTTGCCAATAGATGTTATGCCTGAACGAATTATTTGGCTTAAATAGGCGCTACTATTAAGACCTATTGCAAGTACTGCTGACCAGAATGCAGAAAGGCTTATTCCAAACTGAGGTAATACATAAAACATAATCATAATTTGAACCAGCATGGGTGTTCCACGAATAATAGCAACAAGTATAGTTACTAAAGTCCTTAAAAGTTTAGAAGTACCCGTTTGTCCGAGCGCCAAAGCTGTGCCGAATACTAGACCCATTGAACAGGCTATTCCTGCTATCTGTAAGCTAGTTAATGCTCCGCGTAGTAAGTAAGAAAATGATTCTTGTGCAAAAGCAATATCTATCATCCTATTTGCCACCTTTTTTTAAGTTGTTCAAGTGTGCCATCTTTTTTCATTGTATCTAATATTTCATTGATTTGTGGCACAAGTTTTGCTCTACGGGGTGATACTGCAAGAGCGTATTTTTCTTCAGTATTGGGTATTGGTGTAATTGTGAAATTTTCAACACCGTACTGTTTGAAAAACGGCTTTACCGTTGAATGGGCGGCAACATAAGCATCAGCTCTGCCTGCTTTTAAAGCAAGGAATGCTGCTGCAGGAGCGGGAAGTCTAGTTAGTATTGGGCCTTGCAGTGTAGTCATGTAAAAGTCTGCAGTATAACCATCATTTACTATAACTTTTTTACCATTCAATTGGTCGATAGTTGTTAAAGGTTTATCTTTCGGTGTTATTATAACTAGAGGATCCCCAGTAAAATAACATTGTGTAAATAGTACTTCTTTTGCTCTATCGGGAGTTGGTGTCATACCTGCTGCTATAACATGAACTGAGCCCCTTTGTATTTCGGGGATTAGTGCATCAAATGGCATGTCTTTTAGTTCTATTGTTTTATTTAAGCGCTTGCAAACTTCTTTTATAATATCGATATCAAAACCTACGATATTATCTTTTTCTACAAAAGTGAATGGTGGGTATTCTGCATTAGTGCCTATAGTTATTCTGTTGTTTTGAATGGGCTCTTTGTTTCGTCGTAAAAAGTACCATGTAAAACATGAAACAATAATTAAGAGTATTATAGGAAGACTTTTTTTCATATCAGCACCTTTTTACGGACTTGTTAAATATCTTTGATTGATTTTATTCAGGAGCATTCCCGAGCCCAGAACAATTAAAAAAGATATTATATGTCTGGAATCAATCAATTCTTTTGTACAAAAGAACAACAAGTATAAGCAGCTGAAGCTTGCAAGAGCTCCAATCCAAAGATTTCGTGTTCTATCTTTATGGGCTTTATTTTTTAAATAAATAGCCAAAAAAGCAGCAGTGCTTAGCAAATAAGCGATAATAATAGCAAAGTCACTCATAGATATTAAGCTGTAAGCTTTTTGTGTGATAAATAAAAAGACTACTGTTAACACACCCTGAATTAAAACAGTAAAAGTTGGGATTTGGTGTTTATTTAATTTTGTTAAAGTTTTATGAAATGGTAATTCTTTGTTTTTGGCAATTGCATATAATATCCAGTTGTTAGAATAAAAAGCACCATAAAATCCGCCAAGAAAAGATGACATGATAGTAGCTTCAAGAATTCTGTTTCCTATGCCGATCAAGATATTGTTAGATGTTAATTTAGGTAATATTTCTAAGAATGGGTTTAAAGTAACTGTGCCGTGTATTCCCAAAAAGCATAATTGCACAATCGTGTAAATTAGCATGATAACACCAAAAGAAAATAAAATTGCTTTAGATGCATTCTTTTTACCATCTTTAATTTGATGGGCAATAGAGCAACAGACTTCAAAACCAATGTAAGCAAATATAACAAGAGGTATTGTTTCAAAGAAGCCTGTAAAATTTATTGGTGCAGCTGTTACATTGCTCGCTTTGAAAAGAAATAGACTAGATATAACCACAAATGCCAGCGGTATGACTTTAAGTAATGCAAAAGCGAGGTTAGCTTTCTCTAAAAAATTTATGTTAAGTAGATTCAAAAAAGTAAAAAGAGATATCAATATTATATCGAATGGCAAGCCTGTTAGGTTAAATTTATTCAAAATTGGTGATAAGCCTAAAATGCCAATACCTTCTCCAAATTTGTGAATGATAATTGCATTACCAGCAACTGTACCAATAAAATAACCCCAACCGGATATAAAGCTCCAAAATGAGCCCAGCTCTCGTTGTGCATAAGTATAAATGCCTCCGGCATCAGTATAAAAAGTTGAAAGCTTGGCTAGAACCAAAACGATGGGGAGTATGATGAGTCCCCACATTATCCAGGTTAATGGTGCAAGCATCCCGCCTTTTGAGCAGATTCCTGCTGCGCCAAGAAAAAATGCACTGCCTACGATAACGTTTATGTTTATGGCTATTGCAGCCCAAATAGATATTTTATTTTTTTCCATTAGCCTTTTCTTTT
>CAYVQB010000018.1:0-18263 GCA_964453985.1 uncultured Pseudomonadota bacterium | reverse complement strand
TAGAAGTAGAAAAAGGCGTTGAAGGTCTTGTTCATATCTCTGAAATCTCTTGGACAGAACGTATCAACAACTTACATAAACATTATAATGTTGGTGATGAAGTTGCCGTTAAGGTTGTTGCTCTTGATAAAGACAATAGAAGAATGTCTTTAAGTATTAAACAATTAAACGAAGATCCATGGAAAACTGTCGCCACTAAATTTAACGTTGGTGAAAAGATTTCCGGTAAAATCACAAACATTACTGACTTTGGTCTTTTTGTTCAATTATTAGAAGGTGTAGACGGACTTGTTCACATCTCTGATATATCTTGGACAAACCATATATCTCATCCAGGTGAAAAATACCAAATTGGTGATATTGTAGATGCTATCATTTTAGCAATTGATGCTGATAACAAAAAAGTATCTTTGGGCGTGAAACAACTCGATAAAGATCCATGGGAAAGCATCGAACAAACCTATCCTGTCGGCTCACTTGTTGAAGGAACAGTCTCTAAGATCACAAACTTTGGAGCATTCATTAAGCTACCCCCTGGAATAGAAGGTCTTGTTCACATATCTGAATTAGCAGATAAAGAAGTTAACAAAGTAGATGACATCCTAACAGTAGGACAAACTGAAAAATTCAGAGTTATCAAAGTTAACGAATCTGATCGCAAATTAGGTTTAAGTTTGAAGGCAGCTTCACAACCTGAACAAGCTGTTATAGAAGAAAGACCCCCTATTCGCACAGATAGGCCAGCTAGAAAAACAGCAGCCAAGCCTAAAGAGCAGCATACATTTAAAAAGACACAAGCTAAAAGGCAAGAATATCATCAAACAGATGACCAACAACCTAAGTTAAGAGGTACTTTACAGCAGGCTCTAGAAGCTCACGCTGCAAAGGTTAAAAAAGAAAACGAAGGCAAATAAAAATGATAGAAAGAACATTTGCTATAATCAAACCTGATGCTGTAAAAGCAAAAGACGCAGGTAAGATTATTGATCGTATTGAAAAAGAAGGCTTTAATGTTTTAAGGCTAGAAAAAAAGCTTTTAAGTAAAGCAGAAGCTGAAGGGTTTTATGCAGTCCACAAAGAAAGACCTTTCTTTGGTGAACTAGTAGAATTCATGACCTCTGGTCCCGTTATTGTAATGGCACTAGAAAAAGAGAATGCTATTAAAGCCTGGCGTGATTTAATGGGCGCCACAGATCCAGCAGAAGCTGAAGAGAATACACTCAGAAAGCTTTTTGGATCTAACAAAGGTGAAAATGCTACTCATGGTTCTGATGCACCTGAAACAGCAGAAGCTGAATTTAAATTCTTTTTCAAAGATTTAAATTAAAAGCTTTCGTCACTAAACTTCGGGGTCACAAATTTTTGTGACCCCTTTTTCATTTAAACCAGTTCAAATAAATTTCTAAATTATTGCACTAGCCAACTCCTATTTATAGACTTTAATTAAATTGTCTCTAGACCTAAAAATATTTTAGAAGGAGTGATGTCTATGAATAAAAAACTTGGTTTTATAGCAAGCTTATTTCTTGTTTTATCATCTTTTAATATTATATCTCCAGCTATTTATAATAAATGGGGAAATATCCGAAAGATAGCAAATCAAACACGACATAATATTAAATTCGATGAACGCTGGTTAGCCAGAGAAAATAATGAAGGTGGCTGGAACTGGAACCCTCCAAAGCTTCAACAAAATAATACAATTATCCAACCCGGTGAGACAATAACCATACCAAGCTTAAAGTCACTAGATTTTGCAAGTTTGGAAATCCCACAACTTAATACGAGAGGACGTAGCGATGAAATACGCATACGTCTACGTGGAATTGGAGAAAAAGAAAAAGATCTGCTATTAACTACTGGAAAAATATTAGAGCTAAATCCATTAATGGGTGTAGGTATTGCATGGTTAACAGACAGAATCGACAACAAAAAATCTATATCTTTCTGGGCACAAAGTAACGATAAAGATGAACTGGTTTTTGGCGAAACTATATCCACTGATTATTTATTCAAAGTAGTATTAGGGCAAAATGAATCTAAAATTATCACGAGAGATGAAGAAATAAGATCAAAAGAAATAACAAATAATAACGAAGCATTAATAATCTTTGGTGATTCTATAATATTAAAAAACATAAAAACGGGTGAGATTCTACAAATTAACCCCAAAGATAAAAAAGCAATCACAGTTAAAAAAAATAAATATGATAAAGATGATAAATGGCAAATTCTACCTAAACCCGTAGATCCTACAGACACTCACTTTCTAAAAGACGGTAGCACATGCGGAATATTCTCAAGTGGTTATTTAAATGCTCGCTTTGGTGGAGCAAATGATATTACTGAATCAAAAATAAAAGAAAGCAGATGGAATATTATAAAATTAGATAGATCAACTGGAAACGAATTTATTAAACATGGAGACAAGGTTAAACTTTTATCAATACATGATAACTCCTTCCTTGTACCAAGCAAAAATAAAAATAAACTTGTTGAAAACCGTTTCCCTAACCAAAACAACGCCAATGTATGGCAAATATTACTAGCCAATCCAAAAGAAAAAATTGACCAAGCATTAAGATATCCAAAAGTTACAAGACAACAAAACCCTAACGCTATGGCGCAAGGTGGTATGAAAGGTCTTTATTGGATTAGTATCTTAGATAATCTGGTACTTGTTGGATATGGTTACCAACCAGGTAAAAATTTATTTCTATCACGAAAGCTCCCTGCCGATTTTGCAGGAAAAATTAATTTCATGGGACTAAGTAGTGATAAAAGAGGAACTAATTATACTAGCATAACAACAGGCAACCCAATATTTTCTAAAGAATCTGAGCGAATATATGCTACCATTGATACCTCTATATCCGTCCCAGCACTTAAAGGAAAATTCCAATGGCTAAAAGATTATCCATTCAGAAGCTCAAATAGAGGTGCCGTAAACTTTGAAGCTAAAGCTAAAGATGGAATCAACGTAGGACTATCCAAAACTTCTGATGGTTCAGATGTGAAATATGCTATAGAAATTGGAGCCGATAATAATAGTGCTATAAGTGTATTTAGAAGAAAAGGCGGCAAACTAGTAAGGCAATACTCTACATATCCAAAAAATCCAATCCCAACTGATCAAGAGTTCCATAAATATCAAGTTAGCATAAATGACGGGCTGATTATTGTAAAAATAGATGGTCGTATGATTTTTGCATGGCAAGACACTAAACCCTTTGATCATTATAATTACGTAGGCCTTGGCTCTGTAAACAGCCCTGTAGAATATAAGAAAATACAAGTTACTCCAGCTGTCAGATTTGAACTTAAAAGAACTGCTCATGAATATCGTAGGCTTGTAAAGAATCTTCAAGAAGGATATCAACAATCTTTTAGACTTATGACTCCATTTGAATATTGGATACAGCACTCCGGCCACAACATTCGTATAACCGATCCTATATATAATCCAACAGGTTGGGATGTTGTAGGAATGGAAAAAACCGGACCACATAACTTTAGAGTAGATATAAATAAAGCAGGAACTCCTAGAATTATATCTGTTGAAGATGCAAAGGGTGGAGTTGCAGAAAAAGCTTTAAATATTGGCGCTGAAACTTTAGGTGATATCGGAGAAGCCGTTTCGCAAGCAGCAGGTGGTGGAGCACAAGGAGAAGGCCCCAAAAGCCCCGCTGGAGCAGCTGCAGCCGCTATAGGAGGAGCAACACAGGTTGGAGCAAAACTTATGAAAAATATTTTAAAAGAAGTCTTTGCACCAACAACTGGAATTTATACAGAAGAAGCAAGGACAGCTACTGCTGCAGGTAAAACAGACGAACAGGTTGAAAAAGCCAATGCGGCAATTGCCCAACTATTTGAACAATTAGACGGAATAGATCAAAATCCATATTTTGCAAACCTTCCTCCAGAAAAACTATTTACCAAGAAAGTAAGGCTTTACAATAGAATCATTGATAATATTATTTCTCCTGAAAATATCACACCACCAATGAGAAAAAGAGTCTTGCGTAATATAAAAAGATTCTACTCCCAAAGTGCAACTTTGCCACCTGATGTTTATGAACCACTTACAAATCTACTTATAGGTGCTTATGATAATCGCTTTTTATTAAATCCAGAAAACTCTCAAATGGAAGATCAACGAGGAGATATATACAACCAAATCAATATAGTAACAAGAAGATTATTCATCGGCATGTCAAACAATCAAATTCCTGAAGTTGAAATTCAACCATTCTATGGAGAGGCAATATGGTATCCTCAAGAATTTGCAACACCAAATGAGGGTTCGGTATTCTTTGAAGCCCAAGCACAAAAAGATGTCTTTGTAATTTTTTACAACGATATCACTAGGATCAGAAAATTAAGAGAAGCTACTGAGCTTGATCAAGTTAATATCGGCGGATGGAATAACACAAAAACTGCTATCTGTTCTGATGGCAATGGCCAAGCAGAAGTTTCTATTTCAGCATCAAAAGCTCCGGACGCTATGGCTAAAGGAATAGGCTTTAGAAAATATTGGGCGAGTTATAAAGATGGCATCGTAAAATTTGGAATAGTAGAAGACGGCAAAATAATACAAAAACTTGAATGGAAAGATCGTTATCCATTAAAACGTGTACGCCATGTAGGCTTTAGCAACTGGGATACTTCAATAAAACTTAAAAATGTTCAAATTGGACCACCAATAGAAGAAATCTTAAAAAATCTATCCAAGCCTGAAGAACCAAAAGTAAAACCTGTAGAAAAAATTACAACTGAACCTACACCAGCCAAAGAGCCTGTTATAGAAAAAAGAAGACGAACACAAAAAAGAGAAGCTATCAAACAAAAGCTTATGAGTATAACTCCTGCTACAGAAGAATCACCAGCAGCCTAAAAATAAAAGGATTAGTTAATGAAGAAAATTGTTCTAAGTCTGATTTCTTTATTCACCATTACAAGCCAGGTAAGTGCATTGCAATGGTGCATGATAGATACTATTAAAAACGATAATCCAAACTATCCAATGTATGTAACGTTAAGATACCAAGAAAGAGAGGGGCAGGATGGCCCTTATGGGTGGATACATGGGCCGGTATGGCCAAGGTTCCGGGGCGGAGCCTTCATAAGAGCAGGGGGAGAAACAATCATACCACCAAACGGATCTAAAGACTTACAAACAGTTGAAGTCCCAAGAAAATCATCAAAAGGTCATCTTACTAGTGAAAAAGTAATTCAGCTACAAGGTACTAGCGAGCGGACACAAACAGATGACAAAAAAGAAGATGATTTTGAATTAAGAACCGGACAAACATTAGTACTAGATCCTTTAAGAAACCTTTCAGCCTTTGCTTGGCTCAAAGCTCCAATAGAAGGCGCAAAGGCTATCTCCTTTTGGGCACAAACTGAAGGCGATGTTGTAATTGGTATTGGGCCTAAAATTGGGTCTGATTATTTATTCAAAGTAATTCTTGGACAAAACGAATCAAAAATCATAACAAAAGCTGAAGAAGAAAAAGAAAAAGCTTTAACTAAAAATAACGAATTTTTGGTTAGATATTCAGATACAGTAACACTAAGAAACTTAAAAACAAACAAACTCTTAAAATTTGATTTAACTAAAAAACAAGCTGTAGCAGATAGCACTGACACAATAACTGAAACTAACCAGTTTGTAATACATCCAAAACCTAAAGAATCTAAAAGTGAAGATTTATATGATCATAAAACACTAAGGGACGGAAGCACTGTTTCATTTTTTAATAAAAAATATCTTAGTGGCAGATTTGGAGGTCCAACTTCATTAGAACCAAAACTACTTGCATGGGAAAAATGGACAATAGAAAAAGTTGATAAAGAAAATAATAAAATAAAAGATCTGGACAAAGTACGCCTGCTCTCTGCACATGAAAGATCTTATCTAGTTTTTAATAAAGAAAATAATTTAGCAGAAAACCGATATGCCGACCAAAACCCTGACAATCTTTGGCAGGTAGAACTTGTAAAAAAACAAAATAAAAAAAGAGTCCCCCAAATCAAATACCCAATAGTTAAAAAATCTGATAACCCTCTAGCTGTTGCAACCTCTGGTTTACAAGGTACGTACTGGGTAAGCATTATAGGCAAAAACGTTTACGTTGGTTACGGTTATGAACCAGGCAAAAATCTATTTTTATTCAGAAAACTACCCGAAGAGTTTTTGGATAAGATGAATTACCTAGGATTTTCAAGCAATAATAATCCTGTAACTTATACAAACATACTATCTGGCGATCCAATTAGATTTCGAATTCCTTCAGAAAAGGATAATTATATATCCCCACTTGAAGGATTTAAATTACCTGCATTAAAAGGTAAGTTTAAAACATTAACAAACACTTTACGCAGTGCAAATAAAGACTCTGTATCTTTTGAGGCTAAAGCAAAAAGTGGTATTACTGTAGGATTCAGTAGCAAGTCTGATGGCTCTGACATGAAATATGAAGTTGAAATAGGAGCAAATAATAATACCAACATAAATATTTTTAAACATGAAAATGGCAAAGAAAAATTAAAGGCTCAAAGCTATTCAAAAAATTCTGCTATACCATCAGGGAACAAATTCTATAAATACACAGTAAGTATAAATGACGGATTGATAAGCGTTTTCAGAGATGCAAATCTTATAATGGTCTGGAAAGACCCAGACCCATTTCATAAACATAAATATATAAGCTTGGGCTCGCTAGATGATCCTGTAGAATACATAAATATAACTATCGCTCCTCCTGCAAGAATAGATCTTAGAAGTGCAGAACGTGCATATAGAGAAAGCTTAAAACATTACAAAGCAGATGAAATTGTTTCATTAAAACTTGTTGTGCCATATCTATATTGGCTACAACAATCTAAACACAATCTACAAGTTACTGACCCTATCTATAAAAGAGAAACATGGAAACTTGTTGGCCTAGAACAATTAGGCGAACATAACTTCGGGGTAACAATATCAAAATCGGGAAAACCCAATATTTATCTTATGAGTAACCCTCAAGGACTTCTTGCCGAAAAAATGATAGGGATAGGTGCTGATACACTAGGCCAAACAGGAGAAGCCTTAACACAAATTCCTAATCCAAAGGTTGCTGCCGTAGGCCTTGCATTAAGTGTTGGAGCAAACCTTATAAAAGGAGTCTCTAAAATAGCATTCACACCACCAACTGGTGTTTACACAGAAGCATCACGCGAAGCAGGAATGGAAAAATATGCAGAGCCTGAAATAGTTAGAAACACTGCTGAAATAAAACAAAAGCTTAAAGAGTTTGAAGATTTAGACCCTTCCTCACCAGAAAGACTTAGAGATGGTATTAATTTACATCAAACAATCTTTGACAAAATTATCTCACCAGATAACGCACCCAATGATATAAAAAGCGAAATACTAAGAAACCTAAAAGAACTTTATGACGAAACAACACGTTTTAAAATGACAAAAGACAATGCTATAAAATACAACAATTTTATAGGTCTTTTAATAAAAGCTCACGATAATATGTTCTTTTTAAATCCTAAAATCAAAAAAGACGCAGATCAAAAAGATGAACTCTACAGAAATATAAACCAATTGAGCAAAGGCCTTTTTGATGGCATGAATGCAGGAATTTTAAATAAGATCGACTTTCCTCCATATCATGGTGAATATATTTGGTACACAGGAACACTACCTGAATTAAACGAAGGTACCGTATTCTTTCAAGCCTCTGGAAGACAAAATATAATAATGGGCTTTGATTCAAAAAAAGGCAAAGTGAAACGTATTGGCCAACCAAGAGCGCTATACCAAATCATTATTGGAGGCTGGAACAACACAATAACAGCAATATGTTCAGACTCTGATGCAAGAACAATTGAGACATTTAAAAATGATAAAGAAAATCCTGAAGCAATGGCACCATTTACAGACTACAAAACTTATTGGGTAAGCATCAAAAAGGGAATCATTAAATTCGGTATCGTACAAAACGGCAAATTAAAACAAATTTTAGAATGGAAAGATCCATATCCAAGAAAAAACATCCAATACATAGGATTTAGTTCATGGGATGCACCAATCGAACTGAAAAATATAATCATTACAAAACCAAGAGAAGATTTAAGCCCACAAGAAGAACAGACAATATTAAGTAACCTCGGTGAAATTTCTGGGCCAACTCCTGCGATAACAACAATTAAACAACAGGACGTTCCAACACGTATAAAACGAAAGAGAACAAGAAGAAAAACATTAGATACTATACAACCAGCCAGATATGCTGAACCAGTAAAATAAGTAAAGGGTTTACATGATAATAAAAAAAATAAATATATTTAACTTAATTATAATATTTATTGTAACAAGCCCATCAATCAAATTACTTACAAATATTCCAGCACCTCCTCCATTACCACCCCATATGATGTACCCAGGCAAACACAAGCAGCCTGCTCACCAGCAGAACTTACATAAAAGAGGTAGTCGTCGCAGGTTATCAAAACAACAACGCGAACTGGAAACCTTAAAGGGTAAAGAGCTAGTTAAAGAAAAAAGAAGCTTCTATGAGAAAAATACTAATACAACAAAACAACCTAGTTTTGCCCAGCTTTTACAACAACAAAGAAAAAAAATAGTTACAAGCCAAACAAGCGAAAAATTAGATACCATAGATAAAGAAAGAAGAATAAAGGAAAGGGAAAGATTAAAAGAAGAATTAGAAAGAAAACGCTTAAAAAGAGAAACTAGAGAAAAAAGGCAAACAACAGGAAGAACTTCTGGGCAAGCGCAACCCCAAGAAACAACTCAAAACCAAGAGCAGGCCCAACAAGAAACTCAAGCTGAACCACAAAATAAACAAGCTCAGCCCACAAGCCCAAAACAAATAAAAAAACAACCGGTACAAAAAACAAAACCCCAAATGAGGATGATGCCCATGGGCCTAATGGGAGGGAATCAAGCAGAATCTGAGCAAGAACCGGAGCAAGAAACACAGCAACCAGCCGCTGATAAAAAACAAACAGAACAACAAACTACTCAAACTCCTGTACCACAAGCACAAGAACAAGAAGCTGTTCCTAAGACATTAAAAGAAATAAAAAACGAACAAATACAAAAAATTAGAGAATTTATTGGAAATTAAAAATAGAAACAAACAAGGAAGGAGAAATATGAGAAAAATTGGTATCATACTAATCTCGATTTTATCATTTTGTTTTGTAGGCACTTTTTTGGAAGCAAAAAAAGCTCCTACAAGAAGACCTGCAGCAAAAAGAGTTGATCTTAAAAAACCTAGAAATACAGGTATTGCAAAACCTAAGATGAAAACCTCAGCCAAACCTCTTACATCACCTCAAAAACTCCCATCAGGATGGATGGTTCCCAAGAAAAAGAAAGCTGGACCGCCACCAAAAGCCCCCTCAAAAGTACCAAAAAAACCTCTTCCTACAACACCAACAAAAGCAGCTCCTACGCCACCAGCTCCATCAAAATGGTATTCGGAAAAAAAACCTCTTCCAAAATTACCACCCAAATTAACTTCTAAACAAAAAAGATCAATTCTAGAATCTCGTGCAATAAAACAAAAATTCGCAGAAACAACAGAACAAGTACGCAAACTATCAGAACCAAAAGGTCCAAGCAGATTTGAACGATTTAAAACAGCAGTAAAAGAAAAAGCAACTGCAGCAAAAGAAGAAATTAAAAAAACTTTTGGTTTAGTTAAAAAAGATATCAAAAGATCAAAAGAAGAAGGCTTTGGATTAAAAAGAAAAAAAGAAAAGCTACCTGAAGTAGGTGCTCCAACCTTCGTAAAAAAAGAAACCTATAAATCTCCCAAAAAGGCTAAAGCTCCAACTATGGCAGAAAGCTTAAGACGCCAAAAAGAAAAAATCATAACACCTGGAACACAAAAAAAATTAACAGCTCTAGATGAGTCAAGGCAAGCAAAAATAGCAGAATTTTCAAAACAAAATGCCCAGCAAATTAAACTTCCTAAATTAAAAGAAATCAGAACAAATATCGCAGAAGCTGTAAAAGCAACAGAACCTGACAAAGTAATAGGTAGTATTGCCTCTTTTAATGAAAAAATATTAGCAAAAAAAGATTTAACTCCAATACAAAAAAACAGCCTAATGGTGGATATGCTATCTAAAACTCGCCAACAAGCGCAACTAAGAGCTCAAGAATTACAAAATCAATTCAAAAAATCATCTAGAGATTATCAAAGGATAAATCGCGATTTTATAAAAACAAGAGATCAAGCAAAGGGAAAAGTGGAGAACTTACAAAATTCACTAAAGGAAGCAGACCCTGTTCAAGCACCACAAATACAAGACCAAATAATAAAACAACAAGAAATCATCCAAGAGGCTACAGGAAAAGAACAAGCTGCCCATAAAAAATTAGCAGATCTGGGTAACGCTAAAAAATCTAATGCTGAATTAATGGAAACAACAGATGGACTAAAACAAAAATTTAGCACAGTACTTGAAAAACAAATTAAGCGTAAAGAAATGAGAGAACAAAAAGCTGCTGAAACATCAAAACCCGCAGAACCAGTAGCAACGCCAGAGCCTGTTAAGCCTGAATTCTTAGAACCCCTGCCTCAAAGACCTGTTGTATCAGGAAGAAAAGCTCCTAGTCGTTTTAGGAAAAAAACTCAACCAGAAACTACAGAACAAATTGAAGCTAAACCTATAAATTTAGATGTAGATTAAAAGGGTAATAATATGAAAAAAATAAATTTATTTATTGCAATCTTACTTAGCACAGCTTTAATTACTGGTAACTTTAGCTCAAACATACAAGCAGCAGCTAAACCACCAAAAGCAGGATTTTTTACCAGAACAAAAGCACGCTTTACCAACTGGAGAGCAAAAAGGGCAGAGGTACAGGGAATTAAGTCTCGTAAAAGAGCAGAAAATGCTCAGATAAAAGCTCAACGTGCAGCACGTAAAGCAGCCTTTGTTGGAACAACTGATACAAAAAAAGCAGCCTTCTGGCAAAAAAAAGTAGCTAAATCCGTAACCCAACAAGCTAAATACCAAAGGACTGCAGAACAGCAAGAAACAAGAGCAACAAAACTTGGCAGAAAACTTCCCAAGATACAAAAAGAAAAAGTCAGAAGTGCAGAAGAACTAATTGGCCAATACAGAAGAACATCAATAGCTCCAGAATTCACAAAAAAAGCTACAGAACCAAAAAGCTGGTGGCAACGGCTTAAAAAGACAGTAACAAAGCCTGCAAGAACTTTTAAAAAATGGAGAGAAGAAAAAAAAGAATTAAAAGCACATGTTTCAGGAGAACTTGTAAGAAGAAAAGAAGTTAAAATACAACAAGCTACCGAGACAGCAAGAAAAAGCGTCTATGCCCCTAAATTCACAGCAGAAAAAGCAAGAGAAATAGCTGGTAAAAACGCAAAAAAATTAACTACAATAGGAAAAGAAATAGCAACAAGCAGTCCCGATAAATTCAAGGGATTATATGAACAACAAAAAAAATTACATGACAAAAACATAGAACTTAGAATAGAAGAAGCCAGAGCACTTACCTTAAAAAGCTTAAAGTCAAAAGATCCTGAAAAAATAACCGCCGCCTTAAAAGACGCCACAGTATTGGCAAGAGGTGCAGCATCAGTATTAAAAAATGATGATCTTATATCGGTAAACAAGACACATGTAACAAAATTACAAAAAAAGTTAAACGACGAAGCTGATCCAGATAAAAAAACAATTCTTAAAAAGCAGATAAAAGAAGCTAAAAAAGAAATTAAAACTATATCCGGCAAAGACATACAAAGAAGCCAAACTATAATTGCTGAAAAAGAAGAGGCTATAAAAAAACTCGGAAAAAGCAAAGATAATGAAAAAAGAAAAGCTGAAATTAGAAAGAGCATTACTTATTCAAGAGCCTCTATAGATAAAAGACAAGATACTCTAAATAAGCTAGGAATTAAAATAGAAGAAAAAAAAGCAAAAGAAAAACAAAAACCAGAAATTAGACAAGAAACAAAAGTAATGACACTTGAAGAATTCTCAGAGAAAAAACCAGCACAAAAACAATCCACAATTCAAGATTTTAAAGCAAGACAAGCCCCAGTAATTCCAAGAAAAATAAATTCTACGCCACCACCAAGAGTTCCATTAAAACCATACAGGCCCACACAAGAAGCAGTTCCCGCAGGATAAGTTTTTAAATTAGGAAGGACCGTTAATCAAATGAAGAAAATAACAATAGGACTAATTTTTACAGCCATACTTGCAACCTCTTGTGTGAACTACCAAGAGATGAACGCTGGCCCAATTAGTTACATGAAAAACAGATATGCTAAGTTTCAAAAGAAAAGAGCTATAAAAAAACATATCGTACAAAAAAACAAATTCCAACAAGCAAGAAATAAGTTCAAAACAGTAAAAGCAAAAAAACCTTTTTGGAAAAGATTTAGCCCTGCAAGGGCAGCAAAAAAAGCTAGAAAATGGTGGCAAAAGCGTCAAGAAGTAAAACAACAAACAAAAAAAGCTTTTGACTTACACAAACAAATATCAAAAAAACAAAAGATTATGAATCGTATTAATGCTGATCTAAAAGCTGCGAAAAGTCCTGAAGAAATAGCAAGAGTTGAATATGCAAAAAAAACTCTTGGACCAAAACTTCAAAATGAACAAAAAACAGCACAAAGTGAATTAGAAAAAATCACAGGTTTAAAAACTTCTGCTACAACAAAAGAAATTAAAGAAAAAACAAAAATATTAAAAGATAAAACAAAAGAAACCAATCTTAATACAAAAGAAAAACAAGGCGATCAAACAAGAGTAGAAGAACTTAGGCAAGACCTTACCAGACGCAAACAAGAAGAAAACAAGAGACCTAAAACAGGACTCATTGACGGCATAAAAATAACAGCTAAACAATTGAAGGACGCTTTTCTGGGAAGAAAAAAACCAGATACCAGCTTAAAAGAAAAACCTGTGATGGTTGAAAAAGAAATAAAGACCATGACCCTTGAAGAATTTACAGGTAAAAAAACACCACCAACACCACCACCATCAAGAAAGTTAGAAGCACCAACGCCACCGCCTTCAAGAGTTGAACCTGAATCAGGAAAACCTAAAACAGCACCTAAAACCTTTAAAGAACAACTAAAAGAAATCGCCACCAAAAAGACAACAGGTGCTCAAGACAAAGTCAAAGAAATAGAAGCTAAACGAGAAGCTGTAGAACAAAAAGCAAGAGAGTTCACAAGACAACAAGCGAAAGCTAAACAAGAAGAAAAAACTCTTACTGGGATTCAAAATAGTGAAGCAGCTAAACGAGCTAGAGAAAAATTTTTACCTGCAAAACAAGAAGGCGACGACTATTAAATTAAATTTTATCTAAAAAAAAAGAGGGCTGGGATTTTTCCCCAGCCCTCTTTTTTTTGACTCGTTTTTTTATATCTTTAATTTAAGCCCTTGGTCTTCTTGTTCTACCAGATGGAGCCTGTGACTGTGAAATTCCTTGCAACTCAACCTTTATATCTTCCAAGGTATAAGAAGCTTCATCAAGATCATCATCAGAAACATTCTCATCATTTAATCTGCTAATTACATCACCAAGCAAATTATTAATGTTTTCAATCTTTGCCCAAGCTACAGCAATTCCACCTCTGGAACTTGAACTTTTTAACTGTTTTAATTGAGCCTGAATATCTTGAGATATTTGTAATGCATTATCTATATCATCATCGCTAACTTCTTGATTATTCAAGTGGGCAATAGCTTCATCAAGATTCGCTTCTATATTCTGGATATCTGTAGCAGAGATAGAAACCTGCTGTGCAACAGAGCCTCTTCTTCTACCACCCCTGGATCTTCTTGAAGTGGTACGAACCTCTACTTCTTCTTCCTCAAAACTTAAACCTCTTTGAGCTTCCCTGCCGCCTTGCCTTATTCCTCTCTTAGCTTCCATCATCGCTTTTTGAGCTTCTAGGCGAGCGGCTTCCGTTCCACTTTTTATAGTTTCACGTAAAGTATCTGTTCCCATCTTTGCTAAATCACTTGCTGTATCGATACCAGCCTTAGCAACGTGTTTTAAAATTTCAAGGCCAGCCTGCTTTGCACCACTCATAGCTTGACCACCAACTTCTCTGGCTGTATCCCTAGCGCTTGTAGCCATTTGAGAAGCTTTCGCTTTGGCTTTTTCTTTATATTTTTGTTTTAATGCTGAAGCCTCTGCGGCTTTAGCCTTTGCTTTAGCTTTTGCCTTAGCTTGCAAATCACTGGCACCAGATCTTAAACCACTAACTTCAGATCCAACACCTTGCTTAAAACCAGAAAACTCCTGTCTTGCAGATTGACCAACAGCAGTAGCATCCTGCTTCATACCAGAAGCCGCTTGTCGAGCTGTTGCCATTGGAGGTGGAGGTGGTGGACCCTTTGGTCTTGGAGGTGCTGTCATTGTAAATACTGATTGCAAACAACAAACAGACATTGTTATTGCTAAAACAAGATATCTCGAGATCTTCATAAAATCCCCTTCCCCTTAAAAATATGAATATTACATCTACTTAAATCTTTTTTTTATTCTACCAATATCATTTTAATGTAATTATTTTACTAATAGCAATAGATTGAATAAAGTTTTTATAAATAAAACAAAGGAGCATCCGGACTTGTCACGCCATAGCCTTTGCGACGGCGGAAGGGTGCGATTCTGGAGTATCACGGGAGCATGCTCCCGTGATATTATAATATGATGTCTCTTAGCTGAGCTCTGGAAGTTTTCTAGACTTACTCCAAGAATCAAGCTCGATAAAATATTTAAGTAACTCTTCTAGTTGAGATAAACGAACAGAATTAGGTCCATCAGAAAACGCAACCTCAGGATTATCATGAACTTCCATAAATAATCCGGCTATACCTTGAACAATAGCCGAGACTGCCAACTCTGGGACAAACTTCCTGTCCCCGCCAGTCGAACAACCTTGGGCGCTAGGCCTCTGGACAGAGTGGGTGACATCAAAGACTACTGGATTACCAAAACTTTTCATAATGGGGAAATTTCGATAATCTACGACCAAGTTATTATAACCGAAGGCATAGCCTCGCTCACAAACCCATACATTTTGATTTTTGGTAGATTCTACTTTCTCTATAACAGCCTTCATGTTTTCAGGTGCAATAAATTGCCCTTTTTTTACATTTACAATTTTACCTGTTTTGCCTACAGCTAAAAGTAAATCTGTTTGTCTACATAAAAATGCAGGTATTTGTAAAACATCAACAACCTCAGCAACAGAATCAACTTGGCTCACTTCATGAATATCAGTAACAACAGGTACTTGAAATTCAGATCGAACTCTTTCTAGAATTTTTAGACCTTGATCAATACCAACCCCTCTTTTGCCAGAAACTGAGGTCCTATTAGCTTTATCAAAGGAACTCTTAAAGATTAAGTTAAACTTTAACTTTTGGGATAAAACTTTCAAAGCCTCTGCCATTTTAAGGGAGTGAGTTTCACTCTCTATACAACATGGCCCTAAAATAAAAAATATTGGATTAGAATTTGATTTTATATTTCTTAGAATATCAAGTCTTGCTTCAACACTCACGATAACTCCTGTAAAAAATTGCTAGGGGCATACGCCCTGCGCTACTTATACCGGCCTGCTTCCGCAGGCGTTTTTAACTATATATCTAACTTTATCATACAAAACAATTTCTTTTTGATAGAAATGAAATACCCGTGGGAACGGGTCATCTTGTATTAGCCCAGGGCCGCCGCCCAAGGGCTACTCGCCCTCTTCATCCTCGTGCAGCCCATTAACCTTGCAAAACTCATCCAGTATGCCATTAACAAACTTATAAGCATCTCTTTCTGCAAAAGCCTTGGCTAACTCAATAGCCTCATTTATAACGATAGACGGAGCTGTTTCTTTCTGATTCAGCTCCCAAATGGCCATTCTTAGAATAAGCAGGGTGCAACATCCTAAACGATCAATACTCCAATGCTTTAACAAAGGTTTTATCTGTTCATCAATCTCACTGCGCTTTGCAATGACATCTTGAACTATTTCAATTACAGCGGAATCGTCAGGTATGTCTAAATCAAAACCAACTTTGAATTTATCTATAACCTTATCAAAAGGCACAGTGTAATCTAATCTGTCCATAGAATATAATAAATGAAAAGCTAAGGACCGAATAGTACGTCGGGGCATTGTATTATTATTGTTTTTTTCAAAATTAGCCATATTATTTAAACCAGAAATGTTAGAGAATTAATCAGCTCTTTCAATATACTTATTTTGACGTGTGTCAATTTTAAGCCTGTCACCTTCATTAATAAATAATGGTACGGCAACAACTATACCTGTTTCTAATGTAGCAGGTTTATTTCCACCTTGGGCGGTATCACCTTTTACACCGGGAATAGTTTCTTTAACTTCTAATACCATAAACATTGGGGGTTCAACAGAAATAGGAGAACCTTTAAAGAATAGAACGCTATAAAGTTCACCTTCTTTGAGATATTTCTTAACAGATTTTATTTGATCTTTATTGAAATCAAACTGTTCGAAATTTTCTTGATCCATGAAATGGTATAAATCATCTGCATACAGATATTGCATACTTTTGGTTTCTAAATCTGGATCTTCAAATTTTTCTCCAGATCTAAAAGTTTCTTCTAAAAGCCTACCTGTTATTAAGTTCTTTAGCTTTGTACGAACAAAAGCACCACCCTTACCTGGTTTTACGTGTTGGAATTCAACCACTAACCAAGGTTCTTTGTTCCATAATAACTTTGTAGTACCACGTTTAAAATCTGATGTTGCAATCACAGCTTTCTATCCTCCAGGATTATTAATGGATAATTTATATATTTCAAGTGTCTAAAAACAAAAAAGACTTTAGATCAAATATAAATTTAATTTACACTCGACCTAAAGTCAAAAGGATACTATAAAACGCCCAATTATGCTATTATAATATGCTACTTGGAACCTTTTTTAAGGTCATTGATCTCTTGTTCAAGTTTTTCTATTTTTTTATTCATTTCGTTAACTTTATCAGTTACAGCCCTATCCATTTTAACTAAAGCATCATGCAATTCTGCTACCTTGCGCCTAAGCCCACTATTATCTGAACTACTAGGCCTTGTTGCAGCAGACGTAATAGCACTTCCTAAAAAACTACCCGCTAAAGCACCACCAAAAGCTTCTCCACCACCTCTTGCCTGCAATCCACCAACAAAAAACAATACTGATACAAGCCCTAAAACTTTATTTCTTAACATATTATTTCCCCTTTTTTATATTATTAACTTCTTTATTCAGCCTATTTATTTTTTCATCAACTTTTTCAAGAGCAGCAGCAACCCCCTTATCAAAGTTAATTAACCCTTTTTGCATCTGGCCAAGATCATAAGCAATATCTTCACCTAACGAATCTGATGAAGATGAAGGAGTAGTTGTAGTAGAAATCATAGCACTACCAATAAGACTTCCGGTAAAAGCTCCACCAAAAGCATAACCACCACCTCCATGGCGCCTACCCCCATGATGACGTCCTCCTCTACTATTATGAGAACGACCACGACCTCCAGCACGATGAGAACGGCCTCCGCCACCACGACGTCCACCGCCGCCGCGTCCTTTTCTGGCATCTAAAACACTAAAACAACACAATAACATTATTAAAATTAAGATTTTATTTTTTACCATAACCGCCCTATTCATTCCCTTTACCACGTTTTCTTACAACCATAAAACCCAAGAATATAACCGCCAAGGAAAGTATAATTAGAGCGATTATAAGTAACGTTGTTACTTGTTTTCTGTGTTGTTGCTCGATTTGATCTTGCAAACCAGAAAATTTTTCTTGCTGCTGCTCTCTTCTTAGTTGTTCTACGTCTTGTTGGGCTTTACTTGATCCGGAGTCTCTTGTCATAGCACCTGAAATCACACCCCCGATCATTCCACCGGCAAGACCTCCTGCAAAACCACTACCTCCACGATCAGCAAAAATTAATGTATTCGGTGATAATAAACAGCCCAATAAGACTAAAGACAGTATTAGTTTTTTCATATTTACGCCCCCTTCTTTCCCCAAAAAATATAATTTAAAAAGAAACACTTTATGTTATATTAGCCGTACATAAATTCTGTTTATAAATTTATATTGGCAAAAATTATTGCTGACAGTCAATATTTAAGGGGAAAAGATGCAAGGCTATATATTCGAACTAATAAAAGAAGAAAAGAAAAGAGAAGAAAATA
>CAYVQB010000017.1:13971-19759 GCA_964453985.1 uncultured Pseudomonadota bacterium | reverse complement strand
AAAGTTGTTATAAGCTTCAATTTATTATCAAGATCCCGCTGAAAGAGCTTTGCTGCCTTTTGTAACATAATATCAAGATTACCCGAATGCTCACCAACACTAACAACTGCAACCAAGTTTTCTGGAAAAATGCTATCTCCAATAGAGTGCATAGCACTTTGTAAAGATTGCCCCTGAGAAACAAGCTTAGTAACTATATTTAGTTTATTTTGTAAGTACCTATTTTTAAGACTCTTACTTGATAGCTCCAAAGCCTGCTTTAATGGTATGCCTGAAGAAAGAAACATAGAGACTATTTGCAAGAAAGAGACGAGATCAAAGAACAAGAACAGTTTTCCTAAAACCCAAAGTCTTAAAATTATTTTATCTTTTATAAAACTTACGCGCTTGATCTTAAATATAAGCTTACAAATCAAAACAACTATCAATAAACCCAACCCAAACAATGCAATATTTGCTGACCTCAGAAACAAGCTTATGGACATAATAAATTTTGTGATATCTGGCACAGGCTTATCCATACTTACAAAAAAATCTTCAAATTGAGGGATCACAAAAATAAACAGTCCCAAAATTATAGATATTGCAAAGGTTAAAGTTATAAATGGCAATAGACATGCCTGAGTTACTTTCTTTTTTAAGCTTAAACAAGAGTTTAAATAATCTGATAAATTCTTAAGAACAAATCCCAGCTTACCCGCATCTTCTCCTGATCTTGTTACATGAATCATAAAGTCTGTAAAAATATTTTTATGCTTTGATAACGCATCTGAAAGCGATTCCCCACTTGCCACATTGCTTATAACTTTATCTATCGCATCTTTTAGCTTTTTGTTTTTAACTTGCTTTACAACTAACTCTAAAGCTTTCAGAAGTTCCACCCCACTGTTTATTAAAGTTGCAAGTTGCTCTAAAAAAAAGGCTTTCTGTTCTAAAGATATTTTTAAAGAAAAATTTAAAACGTTTTTAAAACTATTCTCTTGATAAACCTTACAGCTTAAAAGCGCGACACCTTCTTGCAGCAACAAACTTTTCAGATCTTCTTGAGAAATTGCAGACAAAACACCCTTTTGATCTTGACCTGCTGAATTTATACCCCACCAAAGATACTTGTTCATGATACCCTCCATTTATATATTGACTTTAAACCTCTATTCTTTTACTTTGTAACAAAAATTCGAATCTTATATAAATAAAATTATTTTTTAGGAACAACTATCATGAAAAAAATTTCCAAACTCATATTGATCTGTTTTTTATCTATCAACATGTTTAACTTCAAAAGTAGCTTCACAATGGAATTTGAAGGACTACCACCAGAACAACAACTACACCAAATAGAACAACTACGACAACAACGACAACAACAACAACTACTACAACTACTACAACAACAACGACAACTAATACAAAAACTACAACTACTACTACAACACCGACAACTAATACCACAAGAGCAACTAGAACTAAAACTACAACAACTAGGACTAGAACTACTAGAACTACAAAAACAACTGGTACAATTCGGACGAAAGCTACAATCTTCTGATTGTACTATTTTATAAATAATGAAAATCCTACAAATACCTAACAACTTATTACTCTTACATAGAGGGTCAAACCTGTCTCACGTTATAGGGCGTCAGCCGATTAAACAAGTTCGCTTAGATATAAAAAATATTTAATGTAAAAATCCAAGAAAGATAAAAGAATTGACTTCAAACCTCTATTCTTTTATCTTGTAACAACTATTCGAATCTCATATAAATAAAATTATTTTTTAGGAACAACTACTATGAACAAAATTTCTAAACTCATATTGATCTGTTTTTTATCTATCAGCATGTTTAATTTCAAAAGTAGTTTCACAATGGACTTTGAAGAACTAACACGAGTACAACAAGAACAACAACAACGAACACAAATACTACACCAACAGAAACAACTACAACTAATACAACAACTACGACAACTACTACTACAACTACAACTACTACTACAACAACAACTAATACCACAAGAGCAACTAGAACTAGAACTACAACAAATAGACCAACAACTACAACAACTAGGACTAGAACTACTAGAACTACAAAAACGACTAGTACAACACGGACAAAGCCTACAATCTTATGATTGTACTATTTTATAAATAATGAAATTCTACAAATACCTAACAACTTATTACTCTTAAACAGGGAGTCAAACCTGTCTCACGTTATAGGGCGTAGGCATAAACTCTCTGTTACCGCAATTACACCCGCTGAGCTCAACTGATTAAACAAAATTGACTTTGAGCCTCTATTCTTTTACTTTGTAACAACAAATTCAAGTTTCATTTAAATAAAATTATTTTTTAGGAGCAACTATCATGAAAACATTTTCCAAACTAATATTTCTTTGTTTTTTATCCCTCAGCGTTTGTGGCGTCACAAATAGTTTTGCCATACCACGAAAAGAACTAACATTTGAAGAAGCAGAACAACAACAAATAGAAAAACTAACACCTGAAGAAGTACTACAACTAATAGAAGCAAATGGTCTAGCGTTCTTCCTTAACGGAAAAGGAATAGATATAGAATTCTATATAAAGGAACTACAACAACGAGACCTCAACCAACTAGACCACAAGGAACAAGAACTATTACACAAAATAGAACAGGGTGAATCAGTAGAAAAACTAAAAGAAAAAAGAAAAAGACTATTAAATCTGATAGAATCAGCAAGAGTTAATGCAAAGCTGCAAAACCAAAAAAATCTGTTCGAAAAGGAAGTAATAATAATAAAACTAATACTAGAAGAACAATTACAACCAATGCTACGATTGTCATTATATTTGTTACGATTTCTAATAGATAAAGACTTACGACTAGAAGGTTTGCGCCTAGTCACACCATTAATAATGGAACAACAACAAATAATAATAGAACAAGCAGACGAAGAATCCTGTTGTAACTGTATTATTTTATAAAGAATGAAATTCTATAAACTAAGAGTTTAAAAATATCACAGCTAATTCACTTAGTCCGGGATTTTCCGCCTACGCCCTATAACGTGGCTACGGTGAGATATGACACCTATTGACTGTTGAGCCTTTATTCTTTTATTTTGTAATAAAAATTCAAGCCTCACATAAATAAAATTATTTTTTAGGAACAACTATCATGAAAAAAATTTCCAAACTCATATTGATCTGTTTTTTATCTATCAGCATGTTTAACTTCAAAAGTAGTTTCACAATTGAGTATTTAGATAGGTTGATAGAACGACAAAGAAGACAACAACGACAAGAACAAGAACAAATACAACAAATACACCAAGAACAAGAACAACGAGAACAAATAAAAATAATAATAAAAGAAATGGAAGATCGACAACAATTGTTACAAAAACAACGAGAAAAATATGCTCTAAGGCTACAAGAAGAAGAAGTAAAAAGAGTAGAACAACTTCCAGCAAAAATAAAACCCTACAACCCAAGACCTTAAAAAAATCACGGCTTATTATTGACTTTAATAACATTTTTTACATACTTTATATCCATCGAATTTTGGATCCAAAATAAAATTAAGGTCATACACATATGAAAAAAACTTATTTAAATAAAATTATATTTTTGGTTTTACTTTTTCTAGCAACACCAAAACCAAACTTACACTGCATGCATAATGAAAACCAAAAACAAACTTGTAAGCAAAAGGCAGAAGAATGGTTCAATGAGCACAATTCATTATTTTGTAAAGAAGCCCCAGCTTATCTAATAGAAAAGTTTCAAGAAACGCCTAAAGAAGAAATAAGGAAAAAAGCACAAGACCTAAATACACTAATAAAAGGTTGTCTTGATTTAGACCACAGTAAAACACCTCAAATAGAACAATGGCAAACAAACTTAGAAAGTTTAACAAAAGAACAAATAGAGATAGAGACAAAAGATAAAATAAAAAATTTTATACATGAAATAAAATCGGGGATAACAACCTATTATTTCAGTTATTTCAATAACTTGTTTTATAAAGAAAATCAAAGATTTACTAATAATACGATTACAAAAGATGAACGCTCAGTTATTATTCATTACTATAAAACCACTGTGGTTAGAGGCCTACAAACAAACCCAACGGCAACGACTCGAAAAATCAGGGAGTGGCGAAAGCACTTCAGGTTAAGACCTGAATTAAAATTTTTCTTAAAATTAACAGCCGAACCAATACAAATGTATTGGTTAAATTTTTTTAATAAGCTTTTTGATGTTAATAACAAAACGGCATTGATAAAACTTCTTGAAAACATTAAGCCCCGACAATTTGAAAAACTTATTACTAGCCTTGAAGTAACAATCTTGATAGATTTTGAAGAAGCAAGAGTTCAGGTTGCACCCATGATAGAAAAATGGAAAAACAGACTAGTAAGCTTGAGATTAGACCCAGAGAGTGAACAAACAATGGGAAAGTTAAAAAGATTATCAGGCACTATTGTTAGGTTAACAGATGAAAACTAGTGTTTTATTTTTTATAGGTATTTTGTTTACAATAAACTGTTTTTGTATGAAACAACGCTCTGCCCCCCGGGGAATTAACGTCAGAGAAGGTGGATTTAAACGGGAAATTCAATTCGAAGAACAAAGCTATTATCATAAAGAAAAAATGCTACTAGACCACCACTTCAAATTTTCATCTGACATAATAAAACATTTACAAGAATATATAAGAGCAATAAACTACTTAAATAGTATACAAGAAGACACAATCGAATACATAAAAACTAAAGAATGGCTACAAGAAAGTAACGTCATCATATCAAAAAATATAAACTGTCTAGAAGAAAGCAATACTCAGCTAAAATCTTTAGAAATAGATCCCACAACAAACGATCAGATCAAGCTCCTTCATCAAAATATTATTAGGCTCCTAAAAACAATCAACGGATCTGAATATCCAATTGCCTAGCGATTCCCAATCTAGATATTAACTCATCAAAAGTAATATCCAAATCAATTTTTAGGCGTTTTTTACGCGCAGTAGCCCCCAGTAAGATTGTAATACCATCTCTTGGAATCTTAAGCTGTTTAGACATGAACTTAACAAGCTCTAAATTGGCCTTGCCACCTTCAGGCGCGCTCTTTAAATAACACTTAACCTGTCCAGATTTATCCAATATAAATTTCTGTTTACCAGAGCTAGGCATCACTTTTATATCAATAATCAAAGTAAAAGCTCCTGTTTTTTATTTTTTTACCCAATTCTAATTGCAACTTAGAATAATATCTTTTATACTAACACATATAAATCGAAATTGTTCGATAAAACCCTTTCCACCGACGCTAAAGCTATGGTGTACAGGCAATTGAATAAGAAAGCATTAGCACGCGCCCATAGCTCAATTGGATAGAGCGTCAGACTACGAATCTGAAGGTTAGAGGTTCGACTCCCCTTGGGCGCACCAACCTACGCCCTACGTGGCTACGGTTGGCAGGCCATGCCTTGTTTGTTGGGCTTCCGCCCGGCAGGCCAGCAGGCCAAATTTGAAAATCACGTTTATACGCGGAGAGATGGCTGAGTGGTCGAAAGCGCTTGCCTGCTAAGCGAGTATCCTGGGAAACCGGGATCGAGGGTTCGAATCCCTCTCTCTCCGCCATTCTACGCCCTACCTGGCTATGAATGGCAGGCCAACAGCTAACAAGCCTAAAGCGTATAATCCCACGGAGAGGTGGCAGAGTGGTTGAATGCGGCGGTCTTGAAAACCGCTGTCCCGAGAAATCGGGACCGGGGGTTCGAATCCCTCCCTCTCC